>VFHF01000244.1 GCA_009392095.1 SAR202 cluster bacterium | reverse complement strand
CAGCATACCATACAGAATCGCCGACAATCGCACTCTCAGCCAGGATGCCCGCGGCCTTGCGCCCACCGATGAGCAGGTCGTTGGGCCACTTAATCTTGGGATCCAGCCCGGTCACTTTCCGGACCGTCCGGGCCGCTGCTATCCCGCCGATGATGCTGATGAACGGCAGCGCTTCCATGTTGGGTCGGAACAGAACGGAAACAAGCAGGTTTCCCGGCTGGGATACCCAACTGCGGCCCTGGCGACCCCTGCCGGCATTCTGAACCTCAGCCACCACCACCGCCCCTTCTTCGGCGTCGCCCTCGCCCAACTTAGCAGCCTCGTCCATGGTCGAGGAGAGCTCCGGATAATACAGCAAACGACGGCCGACGATACGTGTGAAAAGGCCTTGCCGAACAGTTGCCGCAACAAGATTAAGAGGCATGTCTAACTCGGGTTGATAACTCACCCAGTAAACCCAGGTCCACGAGCTACCAGGCGTGTTCTAGTTTGTCCTTGAGTATGTCCACTAATTCTGAGACTGGGACCCTGGCTTGGTGCATCGTGTCCCTGTCGCGGATAGTCACCTGGTTGTCGTCGATGGTGTCGAAGTCGATAGTTACGCAGTAGGGCGTGCCAATCTCGTCTTGACGGCGGTAACGGCGGCCGATGGCTTGGGAATCGTCATACTGCGTCTTGAAGTGTTTACGAAGTATGTCGTAGACGCTCCGCGCGGTAGGCAGCAGCTTGTCGTTCCTGCTCAAGGGCAGCGCGGCTACGGTGACTGGTGCAAGGTCGCGATGGATGTGGGATACCACGCGGACGTTGTCGCCGTCGGGTTCTTCGTCATAGGCGTCCAGCCAGAAGGCCAGGGTGGCCCGGTCGACACCGCCAGATGGCTCGATCACGTAGGGCAGGTATCGCCGGTCATCTCCTTCTTCTGACTCGTCGAAGTAAGTCATGTCCTGGCCGCTGACCTCTTGGTGCTGGCGCAGGTCGAAGTCACCACGGTTGGCGATCCCCTCCAGCTCTCCCCAGCCCCAGGGGAAACGGTACTCCACGTCGTAGCAGGCTTTGGCGTAGTGGGCCAGTTCGTCGTCGCCGTGCTTGCGCACCCGCAAATTTTCGGTCCGAATGCCCAGGCCTACGTACCACTGGTAGCGGCTCTTCACCCAGCTATCCAGCCACTCCTCGTCCGAGCCTGGCTTCACGAAGAACTCCGCCTCCATCTGCTCGAATTCCCGTGTGCGGAAGGTGAAGTTGCCGGGGGTGATCTCGTTCCGGAACGACTTGCCGATCTGGCCGATACCAAAGGGCAGTTTCTTACGTGTCGAGTCCAGCACGTTCTTGAAGTTCACGAAGATGCCCTGGGCGGTCTCAGGACGCAGAAACACCTCATTGGCCGTATCCTCCACCGGGCCCATGAAAGTCTTGAACATCAGGTTGAAGCGGCGGGGCGGCCCAAGTTCGCTGCCGCAATTGGGGCAGCGCAGGTCTTTGAGAGCAGTCTTGGCTTTCGGGGACTCCGGGTCTATCCCTGTCTCTTCCAGAAGGTGATCCTGACGGAACCGCGAGTTGCACTCTTTGCACTCGACCAAAGGGTCTGAAAAATTCTCGACGTGGCCGCTGGCGACCCATACCTGAGGGTGCATCAAGATGGCGGCGTCCAGGCCCACCATGTCGTCGCGCTCGGTGACCACCGAACGCCACCAGGCTTCTTTGACGTTGCGCTTAATCTCTACGCCCAAGGGGCCGTAGTCCCAAGTGGAACCTAGTCCTCCGTAGATCTCTGAACTTTGAAACATGAAACCCCGGCGCTTAGACAAGGACATCATCTTGTCCATGTCGGCATAGGGCATATAGCGGACCAAAGGGTTACCTCCTAGGGTGCGGCAAAAAGGTTGTGTGACCTGTTAACAGGGCACAATCGAGGTTAACAAGTACAGTGAGTGATGTAAACGGCGGACCGCCTTGGAAGCCGGGCTAAAGTCCTTGTGCATCTTTTCACGCCAAATAACTGTCACCCCGACAGAAGCGAGGGGTCTCATTGCTTTGGATCAGCCCAGCTTCAGCATGCAACGGGATTCCTCGTCGGCCTTCGGCACTCCTCGGAATGACATTCGTCTGCGTGCGATGTTACCCAGAGAGGCGGCAAAGCCGCCTAGTCCATGTGAGGCGGAGCCTCTCTGATGATTGGCATCTGCGTGCGCACGGCCTCGGCCAGGCTGTCAGCACGCAGGTCTTCAAGCTTTAGGTACTGGGCGCCCATAGCCTCGGCCACCGGTTGGACCATGCCAAGTCTGATGAAACCGGACTCGGTGTCGACCACCACGGATGGAACCTTGTCGTCGCCAATGATTCCCGCGGCTGCGTAGGCTTCGTCCAGTGGCGAGTCCTGTCCCAGGGCAACATTTCCCCGGCCATCGGACAGGAGGACTAGGAGTGGCAGCACGTCACGGTCTTTGATCCGCTCGGTCTCTATGACCTCCAGGGCCTTGAACAGCCCGGCGCTCAGGGGCGTGCGTCCCCCGGTGGGCATCTCTTGCAGATGGATCTGGGCCAGGTCGACACTGTTAGTCGGCGGCAGGACCAGACTGGCGCTGGTGCCCCGGAACGAGATCATCCCAACCCGGTCGCGGCGTTGGTAGGCGTCCAGCAGCAGGGACATTATGGCCCCTTTCACCGCCACCATCCGTCGCTGCGCCCCCATAGAGCCGCTGGCGTCCACCACGAACAACACCAGGCTTCCGGACTTGCTCTCGCGGACCTTGTCGCGTATGTCCCAGGGCTCAATCAGTACTGCGATTTGGGAATCGCTGGCGGCCCGGCGCTCCACCTGGTGAGGGGCGGCGGCGCGTAGGGTGGCGTCTAATGCCAGGCCAGACGCTTTGCCTTTAGGCATGCGTGAGCCCACATAGCGTCCTGCTGACGAGTCGGTGATTGTGACGTTACGGCGGCCCAAGGCGCGGCGGGAACGCTGGTCGGGCGGTTTCAGGTTGAGAGGCCGGACCGAAAATGGGTCGCCGACTTCGAACTGCTGTTCCCCACCCAAAGAACTGGGGCCTGGATCATCAGGCTCCGCGTCGGGCTCAGTGTCCGGCTCTTCAGGTTCTAATTCTGGAGTCGATAAATCCGAGGGCTCAGAGTCGCCCTCTCCTTGATGATCATTTTGAGATGAGTCTTGGGGCTCCCGCTGGCGGTCCTGGCTTTGGAAGTCGTCCACCATTGAGTCTAGTTGGTCGGTGGCCAGGTTGGGCTGCTGGAAGGGTTGGCGGCGTTGGCGGTGCAGCAGCGCTAGGTTGGCGGCCTCCCGCACGTCTTCGGCGTTGACCTCGGTCCGGTTCTCGTAAGCGGCGATGGTCGCGGCGGTCTTATACATCACGATGTCGCCGCGCATCCCGTCCACGTCGTACTCTGCGCAGATGGAAGTTATCAGCTGAATAATGTCGTCGCTGACTACTACATTGGGCAAGAGATTCTGACTGCGCAGGACTCTGGCCCGCTCTTCTTCCTCGGAACCTTGCCACAGGGCCATGAACGCCTGGGGATCGGCCTCATAGGCGATACGGCGTTTGACCACTTCCTGTCGTTCTTCGAGGGAGAACCGCCCATCCACCTCCACGGCCAGGCCAAATCGGTCCAGCAATTGGGGCCGCAGGTCACCTTCTTCAGGGTTCATCGTGCCCACCAAGATGAACTCTGAACGATGGGTGATGGAGATTCCTTCCCGCTCAACGTAGTTTCGGCCCATGGCGGCGGCATCCAATAGGATGTCCACCAGATGGTCATTGAGCAGGTTTACTTCATCAATATATAGAATGCCCCGGTGGGTGGCCGCAATCAGTCCGGGTTCGAAGACCCGGTTGCCGGTTTTGATGGCCTCTTCGATGTCTAGAGAACCCACCAGCCTGTCCTCAGTGGCGCCCACTGGCAGGTCAACTATGGGTATCTGCCGGACAATCGTCTGAGCGCTATCGTTCGCTGGCTCGCAGCGGGAGCAGAGCCCCTGGCGTTCATCCGGGCTGCAGTTGTACGGGCAGCCTTGGACCACGGTGACCTCGGGCAGCAGCGACGCCAGAGAACGGACCGCCGTGGACTTGGCAGTGCCCTTCTTGCCGCGCACCAACACGCCACCGATCTTGGGGTTTACGGCGTTCAGCAGCAGCGCCCTTTTCATTGCGACCTGTCCGACGATCGCCGTAAACGGGAACCGGGTTTCTATATCGCCGACTTGGGTAAAGGAGTTTTGTTCAGTCATATTTGGACGGTTTATCTAAAATCCGGTTTCGATTAGGTTGGCCGTCATCGGGCTTAGGAAAACCACGAAAGTGGTTCGGTTACTGCCTAAGAGATTTCCGATGACTACCGAATCATACCCGTGCCGAATGATAGTCCTTTTAAATAATTATGGTCAATCGGAATCGTAGCTTCGAGCGTCATGCTCCCGTCGGGTGAGTCAGATCAGCGATAGGTAGTGGGGTCCAATAAATCCCTTATACCGTCTCCTAGCAGGTTGAACCCCAACACCAGGAGGAAGATAGCGCCGCCTGGGGCAAGTAACAGTAGGGGCGATGTTTGCATGTAGGAACGCGAGGTGTTGAGCATGGCTCCCCATTCAGGAGTTGGCGGTTGCGCTCCCAGCCCCAGGAAGCTCAACCCGGCGATCCCCAGGATGATCCAACCCATGTCCAGGGTCGCCAGTACGACGAAAGGCCCGACGATATTGCGAGAGATGTGAAAGACCACGATCCTGGTGTCGCTCGCACCGATAGCCTGGGCTGCCTCCACATACTCCCGCCGCCTTGCCGACAAAACCATTCCGCGAATAACGCGTGCGTGGCTAGCCCACCAGACCACCGAAACTGCGATCATCACATTGATCAGACTGGGCCCTAAAATGCCAGCTACGGCCACCCCCAGAATCAGCGCAGGGAAAGCCAGCAACAGGTCAACGACCATCATCATGCCCGAGTCCACCCAACCTCCGTAGTAGCCGGACAGCCCGCCTACGACCGAGGCCATAATCATGATGATCACTAACGACGCGGCTGACATCAATAACGTGGTTCGTGCGCCAAACACGAGACGGCTCAGTTCGTCACGGCCCAGATGGTCGGTGCCTAATAGGTGTTCCGTGGACGGAGAAAGTAATTTTCTCTGAAGGTCCAACTCCGTTGGGTCGTCCAGCGGGAGCAACGGGGCCAGCAACGCCGCCAGAATAACCACAGCCACGATGGCAAATCCTAGAAAGCTGCCCGGGTCCCGGAGCATGGCCCGTAAAGTGTTCAGGGTTACTGAACGCAGTTGCAGGATTCCTACCTCCGGTCTTCCGATCGATTTTCTCCGTTCAGTTGAACGTCCCGCCAAAGTGAATTCTTGGGTCCAGCCACCTATAGGTGAAGTCGACCGCCAGATTCACCAGCGAAAATAGTATAGCGACATATAGCACGAATCCCTGGACGACGGGGTAGTCCCGCTGGAAGATTCCAGTTACAACAAATTGACCGATACCGGGCCACCCAAAGATCGTTTCTATGATAACTGCGCCGCCTAGAAGGTAACCCATACTGGTCCCCAGCACCGTCACCACCGGCAAAAGTGCGTTCTTGAGGCCGTGCCGCCAGACAACAACGCTGTCCGACAACCCCTTGGCCCGGGCAGTTCGCATGTAATCGTGGTCTAACACCTCTAATAAACTGGCCCTGGTCAGCCGCATAAGTTGGGCCATCGTCCCGAAAGACAAGGCCACCGCCGGCAGAATCAGCGTTTTGGGAGATCCGTAGCCGATGGCCGGCAGCCAGTCCAAATATACGGCGAATAGAAGCATCAGGGCTGGGGCCAGCACGTAGCTGGGAACCGCGGCTCCAATCAAGGCCAGCAACCGGCAGGCGGTATCAACCCAGGTCCCGCGCTTTACTGCGGCCATGACGCCAAGAGGGATGCCCGTCGCCACCGCTAAGGCTAGGGCAGTGGCTGCTAATAAAAGCGTGGCGGGCAACCGGCGGAAAAGTTCTGTGGCGATTGAGCCTCCAGAGCGGTAGGACTCGCCCAGGTCTCCGCGCACGGCGTTGGAAACCCATCTGGCATAGCGCACCGGCAGTGAGTCGTTCAGCCCCAATTCCTGGCGCAGCTCGGCGACTGCCTCGCGGGAAGGAGTGACACCCCCGTTCTGCCGGCGAAGGGTGATCTCAGCCGCGTCTCCGGGGGCAAAATTCAATAGCATAAAGCTGATGATTGAGATGCCTAGCAGGAGCAGCGGCAGCGTCATGAGCCGTCGCGCCAGGTAACTTTGCACGTTATTTGAGGCCAATCAGATAGTCGATAAAATATATTTGCGCAGCGTGCGGGCCCGACGCCCATCTCACCGAGTCCGAGATCCCATATAGCCGATTCGGGAACATAACCGGTATCAAGGCGACCTCGTCTTGTCCTGCCTGCAATGCGTCGCAGGCGATCTGTTGCCGTTGAGCCGGGTCCGAAGCTCTGGACAGCCGACCGATGATTTCGTCTACTGAGAGGCTGCTGAAATTCCCACGGTTCTCGTCTCCACCGGTCAGGAACTGCCGGTTCAGTGCCCAGCTTGGGTCTCCGGTGGTGGTTGTGCCGTTGCTATATCCGAACAGGTCGTACCCGCCCTGGCTGGCAAGGGTCCATTCCACGATCTGGACCTTGGCGCCCACACCGATGTCTTTCAGCATCGATTGGAATACCTCCAGCATCGGAGGAAGAAGTGGCTGTTCGGGGTAAGTCTGAAGGACCAATTCCAGTTTATTCCCGTCTTTTTCTACGATGCCGTCGCCGTCTTCGTCCTTGTAACCGGCTTCAGCCAGCAGCTCCCGCGCCGCTTCCGGGTCGTAGGAATATCCGGCCGTGCTCTGGCATGAAAGGAATCCGGGCGGGAACATGGTTTCAGCCGGTACGGCATGGCCATCCGCCACGCCGGTTGACATCGCTTCCCGGTCCACCGCGATGGCCACGGCCCGGCGCACCAACGGGTCTCTCATCGCCGGGCTCTCATGGTTCACAAACATGAACAGCATCCCCGAAGGCGGGGCCGTTTTGATGTCGAGGGACGAATCATTGCCGACAACCACGGCGCCCTGAGGAGAGAGGTTGATCGAGATATCGACGTCGCCGCTCTGAAGGGCGATCAGCCGGGTCTCGGCTTGGTTGAAGGCCACGTATTCGACTCGGTCCACGGCGGGGGTCCCCTGCCAATATTCAGTGTGGGCGACCACTTTCATCTCCTGGTCAGCGGTGAAAGACATCAGTTTGTAAGGGCCGGTCATCGCCGACCGTTCCGCGGATTCGTCCAACGAAGCCGGCACGGTGTTCGGGTCGGCTATGCTGGTGTTCTGGTTGGTCAGCAGTCCAGGCAACACGGGATTTGGCGAATTGGTGTGGATAACGACTGTCAACTGGTCCTTCACCTCAATTCGGTCTAAATCCAGCAACACTCTCGTTTCCGGCCGGCGCAACAACGCTAGGTCGAGGGACCCCTTCACCTTGGTGGCGTCCATCAAAACGCCGTTGTGGAACTTGATTCCCTCCCGTATGGTCACTTCCCAGGTCGTGGGCTCAACTTGGACCGCGCCGGACGCAAGCCAAGGCTCCGGATTAAGGCTGTTGTTCAATCTGAATAACGTTTCGGCGAGGCCGGTAGGAACGGCCAGCCAGCCGGCCTGATAAGGGTCTGGCGGCTCATCCAAGAACGTCATAGCAACTTTCAGTACGCGCTCTTCTGCTGGATCGGTGGGTGTATTCGACTCAGTGGGCGCGCTAGATGTGCTGGATGTAGCCGGCGTAGCCGTAGCTGATCCACCGCATGCGATGGCAGCTAAGGCCAATATTGCAAATGTCAGTCCCAAGAACCGTGTGAACCGAGTCATGTTTAAACCT
>VFHF01000243.1 GCA_009392095.1 SAR202 cluster bacterium | reverse complement strand
CTAATCTGCGGCGGTTCCTTATGACCCTGGGGTTCTCGGTCAGCCGGTCAACTTTTGTCGGGGTCTTCCCGGCCACTTTGGCGGCGTCGAATTCGTGGAACACCTCCCGGGTGCCGGGCCACTTGGATCCACCGATTTTGCAAGAATGCCCGACTGGAAAACGACCTTGCTCATGACCTCAAGGTAGTCCCAGGCCTTTGGGGGTGATCCTATCCGGGGCTTCCATCTCTGGCATGTCATTTCTCCCTGGTCCTGAAGACGGCTAGTCGATGGTCAAGATTATCTTTCCGAAGTTGGCGTTGGTCTCCATGTAGCGGTGGGCGTCCGCAACCTCTTCCAGTGGGAACGACCGGTCTACCACGGGCTTCATGCTTCCTGAGGCCAGGTGGGGCAGCACGTGACGTTTGAATTGGGCGGTCACGGCCAGTTTCTCTTCGAGAGAACGGCCCCGCAATCCGGTCCCGGTCACCTGTAGCCGCTTGCCCATCAGTTGACCAAGCTCCACCTCAACCTTGCTGCCACCCATCAAACCCACTTCTACCAATCTGCCCAAGACCGCCATGGAGGCGATGTTCTTATTCCAGTAGGGCGCGCCGATGAAGTCGATCAGCACGTCCACCCCCACACCTGAGGTGTGCTCTTTAACTATTTCAGCAAAGTCCTGGTCGTGATAGTTGATCCCGACATCCATGCCTAATGCAGCCGCCCCAGCCAGCTTCTCGGCGGAACCGGCGGTGCCGAAGACGAACGCGCCAGCATGGTGGGCCAACTGCACGGCCGCAGTGCCCACTCCGCTCCCTGCGGCGTGGACCAACACCCTCTCGCCCATCTGCAAGTTACCCCGGTTGAACAGTGCGTCATAGGCGGTGAAAAATACCTCTGGCGTCGCCGCAGCTTGCACGAAGTCCCAGGCGTCTGGGATACGCACGGCCATGCGGTGATGGGTGATTGTGCGGCTGGCGTAACCGCCGCCGCCCAATAGGCCAAAAACCCGGTCTCCCTTGGCCATGCCGGCCACCCGTTCGCCAGCCTCAAGCACCACTCCGGCAAACTCCAGGCCGGGAATGTCTGACGGGCTGCCGGCGGGGGCGGGATAGTTGCCTTGTCGCTGTATCATGTCGGCCCGGTTCAGGGCAGATGCTTTTACGTCAATCAGAACATCTTCGGGGCCCGGGACGGGGTCGTCGACCTCTATGATCTTAAGGACATCTGGGCCACCTGGTTCAGTGATTACGGCTGCGCGCATCTATGGTTTCCTCGTTCATCAGGGCGAAAATACGCCTGGGTGGGATTTCGACGTAGTTTATCACTGGAGACAGAACGGCGTAGGGGCACGGCGATGCCGTGCCCCTACGCCGTTCTCTTAGCGAATTTGAATCAGACTTCGTCGGCGGTGAGGTGGTCGTCGATGCGTTGCATCAGGTCTATGATCTCCGGCATGGCGGGTCCGTAACGGTCGGCGTCATCAATACCGTATCCTTTGTGGTAGGCGGAACGGAAGCTCGAAACCGCGCCTCCGGCCCCGGTGACTGATGAGTTGCTCTCATCCCAGATTCCACCATGGATCAGGCCCGGCATTGAACTGGAGTCGCGGAAAACGTTTTTGGGATCACCGCCGTCCTCGACTATCAGCATCTGCTCTTCAAACTGACGGCGCATGAACACGATGGGCAAGTCGGTCCGGCCCAGGTGTTCTACTGTCCGGTCCATTATGTCGCCCTGGCCAACCCAGGCGTGGGAATCTTGGGCGAGGACGAAGTCCCAGATCGGACTCCCATCCTCGTCATATATCGGGATGTCGTAGTAGGGAACCGATTCTTGTTCACCGGCCTCTACTCCCCCTAGACCCATGTAGCAGCCGTAGGCGATGTGGTAGGTATTGGTGTCGTCGATGGGCACGCGAATCTGGAATTCCTGACGCACCTGTCCGGGCCCGCCGGTCTGGGTGAAGAAGGGGAAAATAACGGTTGAGTGGCGCGACTGTCTGTCTTTGTCAGCGCCCAGCGCTTTGGAGTAATTGATCCCTTTCTCCATGCCATACTGGGTCTCGTGGGCGTAGAGGGACTCGATGCCCCGGCCCATATCGATCCTCGAATGCAAGGTGGACATCTGCCGGTCTTTCGTACGCTCTTCCAGCTCTCCCTTCTTCTCTAAGATGTATTTGAAGTTGTAGCCGTGTAGGTAGACGCTATGCGCTGGGTCGCCAGTGTTCTCGTGGCATTGGAGCCAGTTGCAGGCCAGATGCGAGATGCCAATCTGACGGATGGCGTTGGGCATCACGAATAGATCCCAGGGAGGCAACAAAGGCACCGGTTGGGGGCCCATATAGGTCCAAACCAGACCGCCCATCTCCTGTACAGGATAGGAACCGATCTTGACCTGGTCCTTCAGCTTGTTGGTCGGCGATTCCAAGGGAGTGTCGATGCACTGGCCGTCTGGAGCGAACATCCAGCCGTGGTAGCAGCAACGCAGGCCGTCCTCGTCGGGGAAACCGTACTTCATCAGGGTCATGCGGTGGGGGCAGCGCTCGCCAATCAGACCCAGGTCGCCCTTCTTGGTGATAAACAGGACCAAGTCTTCTCCCAAGATACGGATGGGCATCACCTCTTCCTCTTTCAGTTCGACAAGAGGGCGTACTGGAATCCAGTAGCGACGCATCAGGTCGCCCATCGGGGTCCCCGGTCCAACTCTGGTTAGCCTCTCATTGGCTTCGGCAGTCAGCATATTTACTCTCCATGAACGCCCCTTGGCATCTAGCAGTCAGTATATCGCAGATTACCAAGCGCAAATGACCGGCCGAGTTTGCCTCGGCCGGTCATTTGCGCTGTTTCCTAACGGGAGTCTATTTGGTGGTGAAGATATATTCTTCTCCATTCACGAACACGGAGTAATTACGTCCGCCTTCGAAATCGTCCCCTAATCGAATATCGGTAACGGACACCGGAAGATCTGCAGTGCAAAGCACGTTCTCCGCAGCGACTTCAACGTGGGTCACCGTGACTTAGATTCAGTCGGTAAAGCGGCGGTTGATCTCATAGCCGTTGAACCTAGAGCAACTGCTTCCCATGGGGAGCCTTGATGCCGCCGTAAGCAGATATCCGCCGCCGG
>VFHF01000242.1 GCA_009392095.1 SAR202 cluster bacterium | reverse complement strand
ACTGGGCGGCCCGCCCGTCCTGGAAAGTGCTGCCCGTCGTCTAAAAACAGCCTTACCACCCATGAGTGATAGACATAACCCATCACTCTGACGTTTATTTACCCCTGGTGTTTACGTTCATCTCTTCTATACTGCGGCTTATAGATACTCTTTCATTTCTGTTATTCGGATTGATGATCTAAGCGAGCTAAGTCGACGTCCGCTCTACGGATGGAAGGAACGAGCCGAAAGACTGAACGCTGATGCCCAAGTGATTCAAACGTCACGGTTACCGAGCGAGGTCAAAGGAATTCTGGGCCGGGGAGAACCCTCTCACATCGCCATAATTTCCCCTGACGGGCCGGTGCTCACCTATAGAGACCTTAAGCATCAGGTAGATTTTTTATCGTAACAACTGCATTCATTCGGCATCGGGCGAGGAGACCGGGTAGCTTTCGTCCTGCCCAACGGCGTCGAACACATCGTTTCCTTTTTGGCGGTGACTGCGGCCGGCGCTACCGTAGCGCCGCTGAACCCAGCCTTCACGAAAGAAGAGCTACGTTTCTGCCTGGAAGATGCCAACGCCAAGGCGTTCATCAGCTCCCCCGCCGAGAGCGAAGCGGTCAGGGCGGCCCGTTTGATGGCTCGTCCATCGAGAGTGTCGATCCGGGCGGCGTGATCGCCCATGCCATCGACTCATCGCGGGTAATCGGATGCGTGGTCTACCCCTCAACGGTGATTGTTGAGCCGGGTGTGATCGAGCATATCGAAGGCAACCGGTTTTCCATCGGCGAGTTGGACGGGACGAGCAGCGAACGGTGCAAACGCCTAGCCGCATCCCTGATTAGCGCTGGACTTAGAGCCCCCATACGCGGGCATATCCGCCATGATATGTGGATCAAGTTGCTGGGCAACGTTGTCTTCAACCCCATGAGCGCCCTGACTAGGGCTACCCTCGTTGAAATGGCCACCCACCGCGAGTCCAGCGACATCGTACGGGCCGTTATGGCTGATGCCGTTGCCGAAGGCCTGGGAGTTCGCCTTCCGCTGACCATCGACCAGAGGATGGATGGGGCCAGAAAAGTGGGAGCCCACAGGACTTCCATGCTCCAAGACCTGGAGTCGGGCCGGCCGATGGAGTTGGAGAGCGTGGTGGGGGTGGTTATCGAACTTGGCGAGAAGCTAGGGCTTCCCATGCCCCACACTAGGACCCTCTATTCCTGCGCCAGGCTGTTGGACCAAGTCCGCACTCAATAGGCTTCGGCCACCGGTCTGCCGGTCTTGAGAATCACTCCCCTGCTGCGTGCCTGGCCGCTAGGTAGCCGAAGGTCATAGCGCCGCCTAGTTCGCAACCTGCCTGGTAGCCTACGCCATAGTAATGGGCGCTGGCGCTTCCGCAGGCGTAGAGTCCTGGAATTGGGTGACCGCGCAGGTGCACTACTTGAGCAAACTCGTTGGTCATCAGGCGGGTCGAGCCGGCGGCGGCCGGTTCCAGAGGGAGTCCGTAATACGGCGGCTCGTTCAGAGGGCCCAGATTGGGGTTGGGCTGGTGGGTCAGGTCTCCGCTTACAGAGTTGGCGAAAGGGAACTCCCCCCGGCCAAAGTCTTTGTCTTTGCCGGCAGCTGCGAAACGGTTGAACCGCCGTATCGTCTTGGCCAAGCCGTTACTATCTATGCCCAATTCCTTGGCAAGTCCTTTGATGGTTTTATTGCGGACCAACCAATCGGGAACGTCTTGGCCGGGCTGGATGCTGCCCAATCCATAGTTGTCTAGATAAGTCTGGTCGAAGACCAAAAAGCACGGCACGTTCACGTACCGGTGCCGGCGAACGTCGAAATTACGCAGCATCGATCCGACTTGCTGCCCTATTGACTCGTCGGAGAACCGGTCACCGTCCAGGTTTACCAAGATACAGTGGGGAAAACCGGACTCGTTGTTCGTCACACCCCGGTAGAGCGGCGTTCCGTAGTGTTCCTCGCCTGGAATGACGTACAGCAGGTCCTGCTGGAACTGGGGCTTGATGCTGATCGCGGCCCCGATCTCTCCAGCCAAGACCACCGCATCGCCATCCACGCTTGGCGGCAGCAACGACTCGGTGGCTTGAAACTCGCTGGACCGCCAGGTAAGAGCCTCGTTCCTGACGTTGCTCCCGGTGGCTAGGACGACACCTTTGCGGGCCATGATTCGAACCTCGTTGCTTCCCTGCCTGGCGACAACTCCCGTCACATGCCCCTCTTCCGTGATCAGAGAAACAACCTGAGTATCCAGGTGGAAAGGGATGTTACGGCGCAGGACCGCCGTCATCAGGTGTCCGATGAGGCCGGCGCCAAAGGTTCGAATATCCTGGTCCATGCGCTCCCTGATCAACTGCCGGTCCCAATTCTGGGGCTTTGCCCGCCCGCCCCAACCGGCGACCTCCTCGAAGGTCGCCCGGTGGGTCACCGCCGGCGCCGCCCGCAGACTTTCGTGCCATTCACCGAGAGATTTAGCCTCGAATGGCCGCACTTGCAGATTGCGGCCCTCGCCTAATGAGCCCGGAGACATATGTTGGAAGTAATCGGGAAATCCTGGGACCACGTAGAAGGGAATCCCTGCTTCGTCACAGAAGAACCTAAGCGCTTCAGGAGACCATTCGATGTAGGCCCTGAGGTTGGATTCGATCTCATGGCCGGCGGCCAGGTGGTGCAGGTATTCGTACGCTTCGTCTTTGGAGTCTTGGATCCCTAAGGCCCTTTCCAGGTGGTTATCGCCCACCCAAACTATCCCGTAGGAGTACGTGGTACCGCCGCCGAATTTGTTGGATTTTTCCAGGATGACTGTATCCAGGCCTTGAGCATGGGCCGCGATGGCGGTGCAGCTTGCCCCAATTCCGGACCCAACGGCAACGATATCTACTTCCATTTCTGATCGGAGATTTCTGCTGGTCATCACATCACCCCTTAAACGCTATGGCGGCTGCGG
>VFHF01000241.1 GCA_009392095.1 SAR202 cluster bacterium | reverse complement strand
ATTGAAGGCCTCGAATCCTTGGCTCTTTCAGAAGGCATCCGTGAAGCCGCCGTAACGTCCTGTATAGGAAGCCTAAGCCAATTAAAACTTCGTAATCTTTGCGACCGCAAAGAAGGTGTGCCAGAGTTTGAGAGACAAATAATCAACGAGAATCTCGAGTTGGTAAGCGCAGAGGGTTACGTTCAACCCCTGGAGGATGGTGGAATACGCGTACATATACACGTCGCCGCTGCACGACCTTCAGGTGAAATGGTCGGCGGTCATTGCGAAGACGCTACATGCTTTACCGGCGCATTTATGTATCTCCAAATCATAGAAGAAAATACAGGGAGCTGAAACGTTCCGCCTAAATATCTAAAAGATTAGGCATCGTCGAACCTTGATTCTCCAATATAGTAAGGACCCAAGCCCATGACCACCCA
The DNA here is from genome assembly GCA_009392095.1 of SAR202 cluster bacterium. Taxonomy (GTDB): domain Bacteria; phylum Chloroflexota; class Dehalococcoidia; order Lucifugimonadales; family UBA3495; genus UBA9611. The sequence continues at coordinate 7,470 of VFHF01000241.1, read as the reverse complement.
AAAGGCATACCGTTACGACCCTTCCGATTTGTACGCAGTGCGAATGCATGACCAGGAGTACCTCAACGTCGGCGGCGTAACCCGTCAGGCCCGCATCTACCAACCTGAAGGCCCAGGGCCTTTCCCAATGCTTTTAAGCATCCACGGAGGTGCGTGGACCGACAAAGACCACACCGATTACGCGTCGACCTGCGAGCCTCTGGCGGCAACCGGCCTGGTTGTGGCCTCCATCGGCCAACGGGTGGGCAAGGGGTTCCCCTACCCATTGCAAATCCAGGACATCCATTACGGCGTCCGCTGGCTCAAAGCCCATGCTGCCGAATTCAACGGAGACCCTAACGCTCTGGGCGGTATCGGCTACTCCAGTGGTGGACACACCTTGCCTCTAGCCGCCATGCGCATCGATGATCCCAGATATTCGGCCCTGCATCTGGAAGGCTCGTCACCAGCCGACGCCCGATTGGCCTGGATAATTTCATGTTGGCCAGTTATTGAACCATACTTCAGGTACGAAATAGCCAAAGGAAAAGGCAACACAGAATTGATGGAAAAGCATCACATGTTCTTCCAGGGCGACGAAGCGATGCACGAATCCACCCCTTTGAACGTCATCAAAAGGGGCGAGAAGCTAACGTTATCTCCGGCGTTGGTCCTCCACGGCACAGCCGACGACGTGATGCCGATCGAAGCGTCCGAGAGATTCGTATCCGCCTACAACGAGGCTGGCGGCAAAGCCCGACTAGTGCCCTTCCAGGGAATGGGCCATGGCTGGGCTAGGGAGGCAGGCTTGGAGGTAGACGAGTTCGTGAAGATAGTTACGGAATTCATCGCCAAGCAGCTTGATTAAAGACCTCAACAAGCACAAGCACTGCTAATCCCTGGTTCTGGTTTCGTTCAACTCTAGTCCATCTCCCGATACCCTACTTTTGTTTCCCTTCGGCATCGGTGTTTCCGGAATCGAATCGTGGGTACGTAAGTTGCACGAGGTGGCCTAGTGGACGGGCGGACCATCTGGGTGCGCCCGTCAATATCAATCCCGATTACCTAGATGTACTGAACCATTACTTGTTGGCCAGGTATTCGCTGGGCCTCATTCCAGTCTTACAAACGAGCCATAAATTTCTACAGTTAGACAGAGACTCCACTTGTGATTAATATAGCCTCCGACCCCAAACCCATTTTAGGATTGGAGGAACAGCATGCCATACGTTCGACATACCATGATGACTTTCGACCCTTCGGACTACGATTCCATAATGTCCATCGCAGGCAGTACGCGTGAAGCCATTATGGGGTGGTCTGGATTAATATCTGTACGCGCTGTGCGTGTGGCTGACGACCGCATGATTGTTACTGGCGCATATATAGATAAGGCAGCTGCGGATGCCAATGCTGAAAACGCAAGAAGCAATTTCGGGAAAATGGGCGAGTTCATGACGGCGCCACCCGTACAACGTGAAGGGGAAGTAATCTGGGGTTATGATGCTGATGACCAGTCAAAGGAGCCTGGATATATTAGACACTTAGTTTATGGGTTCGATACGTCTAGATATGACGCTCTGATGTCTTACTGGGACACTACCACGGAAACAGCCCGTGGAATGTCTGGATTGATTAGGGTTCGCCTAGTACGGTGCCAGGAACCTAACAATCGGATGTTTCAAACTGGTGTGTTCGACTCCAAAGCATCCGCCGACGCGGGCTCGGTGGGTATGAGGGGCGTTATGGCAGGCATGGACGATTTCATTATTAATGACCTGACCATTCCCGGGGTTGCCCAGTTCGAAAAGAACATTTCCGTGAGGTCTGGGGAAGTGGTCTGGACTTGCGTCCCATAAGTTGTATTACTTACCCAATTTGACGTTTCATGGGTTGATGCACGCGTTCGCGACCTTGGCGTTCAAACAGAACATCCAACCCAAGATTGTTAGCGAAGCCTTGGGACACTCAAAGATTGGCATCACCTTGAATTTGTATTCCCACGTCATACCAGACATACAGGATGAGTTGGCCAACGCCGTGGCCGATGTGTTGACCGGCTAAGACCGCACAAATAACAATTGGTCAACGCCGGGCAAAAAGAAGCCCCGATTGTAATGGTTGGGGACTTTGTTTTGGATCAAATGGTCACGAACTTTTTCGGGCCTAGAATGAGTGGTGCCGAAGGTCGGAGCCGAACTGACACGGGGTCACCCCCCACCGGTTTTTGAGGACCAGCAAATAAGCGACATACACTGTGCGGTGATCACGGACCTGGTCGAGCACAACGTGCCGGTACCTGGTCTGGTGGACGTTCTGTTCATCACCGGGACGGAGACCGACAGTGTCCTGGGGGGAAGTTATCCAGAGTTGCAAGGTAGATCAAGCCATACGGGTACTGCCAACCCTGAACCGGTATGTGGGCGACATGTCCGCCCACCACATCTTCGGGGTCAACCAGGTCCCGTACCTTTTCCTCTCCTATAGGATGTAGCCCAATTACCACCAAGGCACCAATACACCGGAGAAGCTCAAGTACGCGAAGATCGAAGGTGTGGCGCGGTACCTTCGTACGCTCACCGAAGTCATCTCTGGCAGAGAGATGGCCGAAGATCTCGAGGGCTACGGTTCCACAGAGATCGAGCTTGGTTACATCAGGGGGTTACTACTTCCGGTCGCGGCGCCCATGGGCTTCACCCTGGAGGTGGATACGAGGGAGGACATAGACTGGTTAGTAGATACTATCGGGGCCCAGCTAGGCATCTGACGCAACAGCCAAGAGCTCTCACCTAGAAAAGATCCAGTGCAATCTCCGCACGGGCTATTAACGCCGTACTACTATCGGTTTCGCCATTCGATCTTTGCAATCTAAGCCTCAGATTGGGCCAAATCCAATCGGCAAGTTGGTTTTTTTGGAAGAAATACTCAAGATCGCTGCAGTCATCCTGGCTTCATTTGTGGGATTTACTGTCTCTGGCGTGGTGGGCATGGGTGGGGGTTTAGTAGCTCTTCCAGTGCTCATCTGGGTGCTGGGAGTGAAAGAAGCAATTCCATTGCTTTCAATTGCTCAGTTCATCGGATCTGTATCACGCGCATACGCTCATAGAGATACCATTGATTGGAAGGTAGTGGCTTATTTCGCCGTGGGTTCGGTGCCGATAGCGTTAATCGCGAGCTTCATCTTTGTCTCTATAAACTCGACAGTTATCGTCCGGATATTGGGCGGTCTGCTTATCTTAATGGTGATCTATAGTCGGCTGCCGATTTGGCGAAGTTTCCACATGCCACTTAGGGGCTTTGTCCCGGTAGGTTCTGCTACAGGATTTATCTCGGGATTGTTCGGACTACCTGGACCATTTGCCACAGTCTTTTATCTTTCGTATGGCCTAGGCGCAAGCGCCTATGTCGGTACTTCATCCATTGGATATGGACTGATCCAATTACCTAAATTGTTAGTATTCGGAGTCGACGGTCTTTTCACCATCCAATCGGCATCTATAGGCTTAGGACTTGGGATAATAAGTGTACTAGGAGCTTATTTAGGTAGAATGATCCTAGGGCGAATACCTGAAAGGATTTTCACTGCCTTAATTACGATCATACTCTTGGCATCTGGTTTATCACTGATGATAGGTCTCTGAAAACCATGGTCTACACCAACCCACAAGAACAAGGAGGACCCATTAAATCCTGAATTCCAGCTCGATCATATCCCTATTTACATAGGCTGCTTTGAGTATGGTCTGCAGATGGACCTTCGGCACCACTTTTCGATAACAAATTGATACCACGAGCCCCCTCAAACGACGGGGCTCGTGGTTTGTTTCCTAAAATATCACCAACGTATGGGACACAGTCCTAGGTGGTAATGGGCTTCCGTCTGAATCAGCAAAGACCAGGTCTTCCCCAGCGATGGAACGCCACCTTTCTAGTTATATGCGATAATGCCGTGAATCTCGGGCAACCCACCGGGCTGCCTCGGGTGCTTGCAACCGTGAGATGTTGTGAAAGTTTAGGGAGGGCCTAAGACATGGCTTCTTTTTGGGAAACAGTTCAAGTTGACGGGCAGGACATGGATGTTTATGCCAGCGTGCCGAGCGGGCAGGGTCAAGGGCCGTTTCCGGCGGTCATAGTAAGCCAACATGGTGGCGGAGTGGACAAGTTCATACAGGAGATGGCTGACCGTCTGGCCGAGGCTGGTTACGCGGCAGTAGCGCCAAATCTGTTCCACCGCTACACCAGCGAGATGTTGGCCGACCGCTCTGGACGAGTCCAGCATCTAAGCGACCCGGAGATTGTGGCCGACATCAACGCCACCGTGGATTTCCTGCAGTCCCATCAGGCCGTGAACGAAGACCGAATTGGTGTCACCGGATTCTGCATGGGCGGACGCGTTACCTGGCTGGCTGCCGCTTCGAATCCATATTTCAAGGCTGCGGCCCCCTACTACGGTGGCAATATCAATGTAATCTGGGGCGGCGGTGACAAATCCCCCTTTGAGCTAACCGAGGGGATCAAATGTCCCGTCCTATTCCACTTTGGAGAAAAGGACATAAATCCCTCTGCGGAAGACATGGCCAAGTTCGACGCCGAGCTCACAAGGCTTGGGGTAGAACACACGTTCCACACCTACTCGGATGCGGACCATGCGTTCATGGACTACACTGCGCAGCGACACAACGAGGCGGCTTTCGAGCTGTCCTGGCCCAGAACCCTGGAGTTCTTCGACACCCACCTGAAGAACTAAAGGTCAACAAGATTCTCCCCAAACGCGAGAGGTATCAAATGAAGTACGACATCATCATCATTGGCGCCGGTTCCGCCGGTTGTGTATTGGCCAGCCGGCTTTCTGAAGATAGTAACAAGTCGATCCTTTTACTGGAAGCAGGGCCGGATTACCCGGACTTCGAGACGTATCCTGACGACCTGAAGTTCGGCTACGACCAAACCGCTTCAGCCGTAGATGCTCCCCACAACTGGTCATTCCAAGGCAACACTACATCTTTCCAGACCGAGCCCATGCCGGTGCCACGTGGCAAAGTCGTCGGCGGATCCAGCGCGATCAATGGTCAAGTTTTACTCAGGGGCATACCCGAGGACTACGACGGTTGGGCTGCCTTGGGCAACGACCAGTGGGGCTTCACTGACGTTTTGCCATATCTCCGCAAGTTGGAGACTGACACCGATATCCATGATGACTTCCACGGGACAGAAGGACCCATCCCGGTGCGCCGGTTTAAGCAAGAGACTTGGCTGCCCGCTCAGAATGCCTTCTACGCTGCTTGTCGAGCCGATGGCTATCCCCACGATCCAGACATGAACCATCCTGAGTCTGGCGGAGTCGGCCCAATCCCAATGAACAATCCCAACGGCATCCGTATGAGCACCTCATTAACGTTTTTGGCGGCCGCCAGGCACCGGCTAAATGTGACCATCAAGGCCAACGTCACCGTCAATAAGATTCTATTCGAAGGCAATAGAGCCATCGGTGCGCAGGTGGAAAGCGGCGGTGAAACATTCACCGTTGAAGGTGAGCAGATCATATTGAGTTCCGGGGCCATCGGTTCACCCCAATTACTGATGCTCTCCGGTGTCGGCCCCGCCGACAAGCTGGATCAACTCGGGATCCCAGTGACCTTAGACGTGCCAGGAGTTGGCCAGAACCTGCGTGATCACCCCAACATCCGGGTCCCGATTGAAGTCAACGACGACTTCCCCTTGAACCCAAATGACCCTCGGTCTCAAGTTGCTCTGCGCTACACCGCGACCGGGTCCGACCTGCGGAACGATATTCAGATCATGGCGTCGTCTTTCTCATCACCCATCTCCGGCGACCCATTGGAAGCTGAAGGCATAAGGTTTACCTGCATATTAGAGTTGGCCTACGGTTCCGGGAATCTAACAATCATGTCCACCGATCCTAACGTACAGCCCCAGTTGAACTACAACTACTTCCAAGACCCAAGGGACCTATCACGAATGAGGGAGGCCGTCCGGAAATGTGTTGGGTTCCTAGAACACCCTGACTACACGGACATCGTTAAGAACATCCTGGACCCCATGCCATCAGACTTGGAGTCGGACGATGCTTTAGATGATTGGCTCAAGGGTTCCGTCACCACCTCTCAGCACATCTCGGGCACCTGCAAGATGGGTCCGGACTCAGACCCAATGGCGGTGGTCGATCAGTACGGTAACGTAAAGGGGCTGGAGAACTTGAAGGTGGCTGATGCTTCCATAATGCCCAACTGCATCCGCGCCAACACCAATTGCACAACCATCATGATTGGAGAGCGGGTGGCCGACTGGATAAACCAGGGACAATAGGAGATTAGATGGGTTTTGGCAGCTTCCGCAAACGCCCGTCACATCGATGCTCTGTATACTGTTGAAACCCTCTGGCGCTCCATCCAAACCCAAAAGGGGAAGGTTGCTAAGGTGACGGTGAGAATAAGGCGGCTTCAGGAAGGTAGTGGAGTAGTGATTGATGAGGATGGCCCGGTAGTTAGCGATTAGCCATATTTCCATGAAATCAATTCTTAGCTTCCCTAACCCTGTAAACGAAGTTGCAGCAAGGTCGGTCGCCGGCATGGTGTTAGCCTTGGCATTGGCTACAATTTTTACCGGCGAACCTTGGCTGTTGCTCTTTCTCGTATATGGCTTTGTAGCTAGGGTTCTTACTGGTCCGACCTTGAGCCCTATCGGTCTGATAGCCACACGGTTTGTGGTACCCCTTCTCAATATCCCTGAGAAGCCCGTTCCCGGGCCTCCCAAAAGATTCGCTCAATTCGTGGGATTAGTCGTCTCCGCCACTGGTGCAGTTTTGTTCATTTGGGTCAGCCCAGTAGTCGGCAAGAGCGTGATTGGTCTATTAGCAGCCTTTGCCGGATTAGAAAGTGGGTTTGGTTTCTGTGCTGGATGTTTCGTGTTTCGTTACCTGATGAAATGGGGTTTGATTCCCGAATCTGTTTGTCTTTCATGTCGTATCGACTAGTCCATTTTGCCGACCAAATCTCCGTAACAGGGCGGTACCTGGCGGAACCAACAAGGAAAGAGACCAGCTATTCTAGCTACGAAACGGGACTATTTGGGACGGGGAGTGACAGGGTAAAACGACCAGAGTCGAACTCAAAACCGGTGGGGATGACTCCGTGTCAGTCCGACCCTAGCCTTCGGCACCACTCATTTTAAGCACGAAGAAGCCCCGTAGACTTCGGTCTACGGCGCTTCTTTTTGGCCGATTTGTACCCAATTTATTTTGGGAGATAATAATATTTCACATTAAATTAAATAAGGCGTGCTCATTCGTCAATACGGTTGCAAGGCAGGTGTTCTAGATGTGCCTGCTCAAATTCCACAATGATTCCCCAACGCTATCATGCTTGACGTCGACAACGGCCCGCAGGCTATGACCTAGGAAGGCAACGCCTGGATATATGGTTTCGACGGACTGGAACCATTTTTCAGAGCGCTGAGACCCACAGGTGTCTT
>VFHF01000240.1 GCA_009392095.1 SAR202 cluster bacterium | reverse complement strand
GACATTGAGCTCTGAGCCGCGTCCGGCAGCCTGGTCCCAGCGGCAGAGCAGGAAATAGGGGTAGTCGACGTTGTGGTCGAAGTGGTGGTGGGTGAAGAAAAGGTTTTCCACCTGGGTTGGCTAGAGACCGGCCTTGACCAGCTTGTGGGTGGCGACCGGGCCGCAGCCGAACATCAAGGCCTCGTCGCCGATGCGCAGGGCGTGGGCGCTGCCAAACCGGAACTCGGTGGGTGTGGGAGCGCCGCCTACCAGGACTAATACCTCGACCATGATTGGACCTCAGAGCTGATTATGGAGGCCACAGTATAGCTCACCGGCCTAGGCGGATCAGACCATCATGTCCTCATCGAGGGGTATCTGGTAGCCGTTGGCCAGGATGTTCGACTGGGTGGCCACGCCCACTACGGCCAGCAGTTCCCCAAGCATCTCGTCGGACATGCCCTGCTTCCGGGCGGCGTCGGTGTGGCAGCGTAGGCAGTATTCGCAACCGTTGCTGGCGCTGACCGCCACGAAGACCATTTCTTTCATTAATGAATCCAGAGCCCCCGGCGCCATGGCCTCTTTGACGCCCTCCCAAGTGCGCTTGAGAGTTGGTGGGTGGTTAGCGATGTGCATCCAGAAGTTGTTGACATCGTCGATGCCGCGGGTGGCCATGATGTCGTCGTAGACGGCTCGGACTTCAGGGTTGGCGTCGGCATAACGGACGGGGTTCGACTGAGGCATTTTGGCTCCTATCGGACCAGTGGCTCAAAGAATCGTTTGAAGGTCAGATTTAAGTTTGTCTATGGACTCGAAGACTAGGCCATTGATACCAAGATTTTGGGCGGACCGGACGTTTTCCGCACGGTCGTCAATGAAGACGCAGTTGGCCGGCGAGGCCCAGAGCCCGTAAAGGACGTGGTGGAAGTAGGCCGGATCCGGCTTAATCAGGCCCATCTTGTGGGAAACGAACAACCGGTCAAAGTCGCCCATGACGCTGTAATGCTCCTGTGAATAGGCGAAATGTATGGCGTCGGTATTCGATGCCAAGGCCAGGCTATGGTCGGCAGCCAATTCACTAACCAGTGACGCCATATCATCATCGGCGCTAAGGAGCCCGTTCCAGATCTCGATGAATGGGTCGAAGGCCAGGTCGACGTGGATCTTGGCGCAAAGGGCCTCATGGAATTCCTGGGGAGTCAGTTGGCCCAACATGGATGATTCTACGATTGGGCCGTTGTGGATCTCTGCCATGATGTCCGAATAACTTTGGGCGGAGAGACGGGCCAGGGGCGTGCAGACATTGTCCCAGTCCAGGTGCACCAGGACGCCGCCCAGGTCGAATATGATTGTTTTTGCCATGCGCCACTCCCCCGTGCCGGGCTGGATCGACGGTTAATCTTATCAGCCCAACGGGGTCTTACCGTTGCAGCAAATATGGAATGCGATTTCCCAATCAATCAACTCAAGAGGACGCTACGGCTGTGACAGTTACCCTCGGACTATAGATAAAGTTGGACAGGTTGGATGAGTTCAAGAATGTTCTGAGGGAAATACTTCCGGGCACCAGGGCGTTCTCCGGGTATCAGGACATTCGGGTGATTGAAAACCAGGGCCCTCCCGGGTCCATCACGATCCTAGAAGGGTGGGACCCAAAGAAAACCATATCAAGTACATGACGTGGCGGACCGAGATTGGTACGATGGAGGCCTTGGCCGGTTTCGTCGAGGCTGAGCCAGCGATCACTTACTACGACACGGTCGGCGCCGGCTAGCCAAATGTAGGCCAGCTGGTCCTTGTAGGTCAGGTCGTACCCGGTGTCGTTCATGAACCCATCGATGTTATCGGGCTCGATGCCGTTGAATCCTTTGTCACGACAGGAATCCATCCGGGCTCCCATGATCGACGCCAGGATATCGGTGCGACGGACTTCCAGCCGCCGCTCAACCTCCCAATCGTCCAGATCGTCGCCTATTATTCCAGTAGGGAATGCGCCTGCGTCGGGCCGCCATTCTTCCCACCCGCCCGCGTTCATGTAGCAGACCACTTTGCGGCCCTCGACCTGCCATTGCCAGCTCGTCTTGGGCGAGGGTATCCAGACACTGGCCGCCCGAGATGTTGTTGGGACGCTGGTGGCAATAACCGGGACGTCCGTGGCCGATCCTGACTGGGAGCACCCCAGCAAGAGGACGGCAGCGATGACTAGGAACGTCGAAAGTGACGGGAATGACGGCCTGGCCCAATTGTAACTGATGGTTTTGCTTGGGCCTGGGCTTTTGTGTAATATCGCCTTCGCGTGAATGGCGAATCCATACCCCGGGAGGAAACATGGCCTATCAGATGTACGTATCGCTGCAAGGCGACAACCGGATCGTCCGGTTCTTAATGAACCCGGAGACCGGCAGCCTTGAGCCCAACGGCGCCGTCGAGATTTCCGGCGGACCTGGGCCCTTGACCTTCGACCCGGACCGCACCGCACTCTATGCCGGGAGGCGCGACGCGTTCATATTGTCGAGCTACGCCATCGACCAAAAGACGGGCGATCTGACGCCCACGGGAGATGTGGAGTTGGGGGGCGAGCCCTGCTATCTGTCCACCGACTACACAGGCCGGTACGTGCTCTCCGCCTACTACCAGGCCGGCTACTGCGCGGTCCATCCCATAGACGCCAACGGCGCGGTGGGTGCAGCCGCAACTGAGTGGCTGGAGACGGGCTCCGGGGCCCATTGTTTCATGACCGACCCTTCCAACCGGTACGCCTTCCTGCCCCACATCGCCAACGGGTCTGGGGGCATCGCCCGGCTGCCCGTGGACCGGCAGGAAGCGGTGAACGCCATTTACCAGTACCGGTTCGACGTGGCCACCGGCAGGCTAACGGCCAACGACCCGCTGGTAGTCCCCCAAGGCGAAGAGGTCGGGCCGCGCCACTACCGATTCCACCCCAGGATGGACCTGATGTACATGTCCAACGAGCAGGACGGCAGCGTGACCGTCTACGCGATGGACAGCTCCTATGGGACGCTGACCCCGGTCCAGACGATCTCGACGCTGCCGGAGGGTTATGCCGAGCGGAAGTTGTGCTCGCAGATCCAGATCCATCCGGAGGGGACCCAACTATACGTGGGCAATCGGGGCCATAACACCATCGCATCGTTCGCCATCGATAGAACGACCGGTATGCTGACAGCCACTGGCTGGACCGATGTCGACCCAGTGCCCCGGGCTTTCAGTCTGGACCCAACGGGGAATTTCCTGTACGTGACCGGCCTGGATACCGGAAATATCATCGGCTTCCGGGTCGACCGGCAGTCGGGCGGGCTGACCCGCCTGGAGACCCATGCCGTGGGCAGCCTGCCCATGTGGGTTTTAATCACCGACCTGCCGGGTTAATTCGGGCCTATTGCGCCTGGGCCGTGCCCCCGAATTGTTCGAAATGGATGATCTCGTTCATGGCCTTTCGGGGCGTACCCGGCGGCTTGGGGACCTCGGCCCGGTAGCCGAAGGGCAGCAGGGTGATCAGCTCCATCTTCTCGGGGATACCCAAGAGCTCCTTCACCGCCTTGACCTGTCCCTCTTCACGCACGCCCACGAAGCACATGCCCACGCCTTCGGACCAGGCCATCAGTTCCATCTGCTGCAGCGCTCGGCCTGCGTCGAGCTGCGGCCTGGGAGCGTCGTCCATCACGATAGCGATGCACAGCGGCGCCTGTCCGATGAAGGTCCCCTGTTTGGCGACCTCGCCCAGTTTGGCCAGAATCTCCCGGTCCTGGATCACGATAAATGACCACTTCTGCGTATTGCTAGAGCTAGGCGACCACCGCGCCGCCTGCAAAATCTTCCGAAGCACATCCTCGGGAATCAGGTCCGGCTTGTAGTCCCGCACGGTGCGCCGGGATTTTATTGCTTGGTATACGTCCATGGTTTGCTCCTGGGGTCGATAAAAGTTGTTTGTGTACACGGATCGCACAAGAGGTTATTCGACTGATCATAACCGTGAGTGTTAAGTCCGCCCAGTACGGGCGGCTAGTCTGAACGCCCTTTCGAATACCCCCGAGGACCCTTTCATGGGATTGTCGGCATCCCCTAGCGCCACTTCAAGTTGCTGGAAAAACACGCGAGTCGAAGGGTCTTCCCAATGAGCATGATATTAAACCGCTTCTTGCCCCGGAGTACCCGCAACAGAGAAGTCCCAAACATGATCTTGGCAGCGGTCATAAAACATCTTAAATTCGGTCGGAAATGACATCCCTAATTCATGTAGCCATGGAAACCTAAGAGAGACGACAATTGCAATCACAACCATCCGGTGGATCGGGTCGTCAGCCAGGTTGAGGAAAGTTTGAGAAGCGAGGGCATTGATTACTTTCCAAGACGCAATAACTCGGGAGTAGGATCTTGGGTTCCCATGAGGTGCAACATCCACTATTTTCCAGCAGGGCTCATCGAATTCTTTAACGATAGGACTGAAGTGTTGTTGCAACTCTTGACGCCTTACCGGCGGTATTACGAATGGCACTTGAATTATTTTGTCGGGGTAATCTCTTCCCATGTGTCCCGGCGCACTACCGTAACGAGCATGAACCGCTTTTCCGATAACAGTTCTGTCTACTCCGATGACAAACACACAAGGAGCTTCGTCCGGAAATAATTTCAACTCCTCCAAGCTTGAAATAACGTTCTCGGGGAGACACCGGTCCAAATCATCGATGAATGCAATGAGTTTCCCTCCGACCCAGCTCGATTTGCTACCCGAGAATTCGCTAACCAGGTCGGCAAATGTTTTTGAGAATTCGTCTATCTAGCTCTGAAATGACTCAGCGTCGGTTGTGATTTCGTCTGGGGCCGGGGATTCTACACCAATCTTCAAGCGAGTCCCACGGGCAAAAGCCAGTTAACAGTTCACTGGTGTCCTTTAGTGAATTAGTAATCTTACTCTTGAGCGCACCCTTGCTCATCCTTCGCATCACTAGCATGATTCGATCTGTACTCGCTGTGCCGAGGTTCTTTGAATATCGCAAAGGTATAGAGCACAAGTTTCGCCATCGAGGCACCTCAAATAATCTCAGTTATAGACCGTCGCGCAGACGGCCGTTTCCGGCCGTGGCCATTATACCCGACGGGACCCGAACTAGGGCTCTCCTCACCAATCAGCTATACTCTCTCTCTACGATGCATCCAATCATGAGATTCCGGCCGGCTTACGGCCTCCGAACCACCACCGCCACTAACGCAGAACGGACACTTCAGAAAATTCCCTGTTTTCGCCGCAGCTGGGGCAGACTAGACTGATGCAAACCCAAGAGACAAGTCTGCCTGCGTCCGGCCTGAGAGCCTACCGCAACCGGCTGGCCATGGTCTGGCGGCAGAACGATTTCCGTTGGTACTGGCTGAGCAGCTCATTGCAGGGGCTCGGCCAGGGCACCCAGTTCATGGTCATTGGGTGGCTGGTGCTGCAAATCACCGACTCCTCCGCCCAACTGGGCCTGGTCATCTTCCTCTACGGCGCGCCTAACGTGTCGCTGCTGCTGGTGGCCGGCGTGCTGGCCGACCGGTTCGACCGCCGCCACATACTGATGGCGACCCAAGCGACGGTGGGCGGAATCATCGCGGCGCTGGCATTCCTGACCATCACCGACATCGTGGCCGTCTGGCACGTCTACACCGCCGCATTCGCCATGGGCGTGGTGCAGGCGCTAAGCATGCCGGCCAGGATGACCATGATCGGCGACCTGGTCGATCAACGGTCCATATTGGACGCCGTGGCGATGCAGAACATGGCTGTCCACGTGGGACGCATGGTCGGTCCTCCGGTGGCCGGGGTCATAATTGAGATTTGGAGTGTCGGTGCGAGCCTGGCAGTCATGGCCGGTTGCTATCTGGTGAGCATGGCCATGGTCGCCAAGATCGGGCCCCTTTCCAGGTCTTTGCCATCCGCGACGCAGTCCGTTTTTCGGAACTTCGCCGACGGCGTGGTCTACATCAAGAACAATCCGATGGTCCTCACGGTAATCATTATCACCTGCGCTTTCGGCGGCTTCGGCATGTCCCACATGCAGGTCGTGCCGGCCATGGCCAAAGATGTCCTGGGGGCTGGGGCTGGGGAGATTGGGTTGTTATTCCTGGGCTCGGGCATCGGTTCATTGGCGGGCAGCATGATCCTGCCGGCCATCTCGCGGTCCCACGTTTACCGCGCCTTGCTGCTGAGCCTGTTGGTCTTCACCGCGGTGCTGACGTTGTTCGCCTGGTCCAACTGGTTCTGGGCTACCTTCGTGTTCTTCACGCTGGTGGGCGTAATGGGAGTGGGGATGGTCTGGCCGCTGGCCACCACAATGATCCAGGTGGAGACCTCCGCGGAGGTGCGGGGACGGGTGATGGGGATGCTGCAGTTCACGCCGGGGTTTCACTTCCTGGGCGCGTTCCCGCTGGCATTGGCCGCGGGTCAGTTGGGTTGGGAGGTGGCGATCACGATCGCCGGCGGCCTAAGCATGGTGACGACCGTCTGGTTCGCTTTCTTGCGCCGTGGTAAGCCAGATCTGAACCCGGGAGAGGTGGTTGCTACTTGAGAATGAGCGGTCAAGTCCCCGACCAGTAGTGCGGCGGTTGCGTACACCACATGGAATTTGGTTAATCAATCAACCGATTTCGTAGTATTTTGCTAGAAAATGTTGATTGTCCAGCAAATCGTGCTGGCTGATACTCTCACTGCAGCGACAATTTGGGCTTGTGATTGATTTTCAGAGGCTACGCCGAAGCTGCGTAACAGCAAGGGGCTGCCCCGGAGATCGGAGCAGACCAATGGACCTGCCAGGATAGGTCGCCCTTGGGCTTGGGTCCGGCTTCGCCTTTAGGATTTTCGCGAACCGGCTCGGTTTGTGGGACTGGACTGTTTGGCATTGGAACCAAGATAATCCGGCTTCATCGGCGAACTATCTTGCGCCCATTCTCTTGAAATTCAGCCGGGTTACCTCCACCGAGGCAACCCGGCTGTCCATGACCAAACCCTAGCCCTAACCCCCGTCTCCACGATCGAACTGCACCAGGATGCCGTCTGGGTCCAACACGTAGAACGAGCTTAGCTCTCCCTGGGAGTTTTTGAAGGCGTTGATGCCACCCGGGATATTGACGCCCTTGGCGGCTAGTTCTTCCGCCAGGCCGGGCAGGTCGTCCACCGTGAACGAGTAGTGGCTGACGCCCACCTGGTCCAACTTGATGGGTTCGCCGTCGGGTTGGTCTCCGGGGTGGCAGGTCATCACCAGGTACGGCACTTCGCCTTCGGCCCAGCCCAGGTGGACCACACGGCGGGTGGCGCGCCGGTGTTTGTAGGTTTGCGACCGAGAGCCTCCGGTCGTGTCCTGGATGGCGTCCATGGTCACCGTCATACCCAGGATGTCCCGGTAGAACTCCAGGGACTTGTTCAGGTCCCGCACGCAGACCGCGATGTGAGATATGGCTTTAGCTTTCATGTTGTTCTCTCCCTCCGTTAGTCATTGGCCAGCCCTACGGACATGACGTTACCCGGGTCAATCACCCGCGATGTGTGGCCTTTGCTATCCATGTCGTATAGGAGAACCACGTCGCCGCATTCCACCCTCCGGACTTCACGGTCGCTAGCACCGAACTCCTATACTATCTATAAAACAACGAACCACTGCGTTCGTGGAGTCGGATGGGAATCAACAAAAAAGGCGCTGTAGTAGGTGGCGAAGAAAGAATCCGAGGTTGGCTGAGGAGCCGCCAGCCCTCCCGGATTGCTACCGGATGTGACCGTCCCTTCCGCGAACTCAACCTTCACATCCTCGAAGTGCGTCTCGCTGTCCGAGTCTGCGTACAGGCGCATGTATTCTATGTGTACCTCCACCCGATGGGCAACTTTACCATAGGTGAAACGTGTGTTGATGCCGCGATTGTTGACGACAAAATCAGAAGGCCCCAGCGCCTGAA
>VFHF01000239.1 GCA_009392095.1 SAR202 cluster bacterium | reverse complement strand
AAATAGCCCCAACCTTTTGTTGAAGCGCCTACGTATTTTAGCACACTGAATGTTAATTTGTCAAGTGTTTACGCCTAGATTGACTAATTAGGTGCATTTTCGCCCCTCATATCAGTCCAGCCTGGGCGTTATTCTACTGCTCATGTAGAATAACTGTGCCTAAACTTAGGCTCACTAAAAAGCCATAAATCTCCTACCGGAGGATATCCATGCCAGACCTAACGTCCCTCGCTGCCCCGGCGGCGGCGCTACTGAAAGAACGCGGACAGAGCATCGCCGTTGCAGATTCGTCCTGCGGCGGCCTGATCTCAGCGGCGCTGGTGTCGATCCCTGGCGCGTCTGACTATTATGTGGGCGGCAGCACCATCTACACGCGAGTCGCGCAGAAGGGGCTATTGCTGGTGCCCGACGCCACCATGGAAGGCATGAGGGCCAGCAGTGAGCCGTATGCACTGCTGAATGCCCGTACCATCCGGGAAGCCCTGGGCACCGTCTGGGGTTTGGCCGAGACCGGGGCCAGCGGCCCTACCGGCAACCGCTACGGCGACTCTTCAGGACACGCCTGTTTCGCCGTTACTGGCCCGGTCGAGAAGGTCATCACATTGGAAACCGGCGACACCGACCGCGAGAAGAACATGTGGGTGTTCGCAAAGACAGCATTGGACCTTTTGATCGAATGCGTGAACGAGGCCAACTAGCCGAGCTTTAGAGACAAACAAAGACGATGGAGAGCGATTCATGAGCGTGGTGGAATACCGATTGGCCGAACTTGGATACATCCTTCCCGTTCCGCCTGAGCCGATCGGAAACTATCTATCCGCCTCACGTAGTGGAAACATCATGTGGATGGCCGGTGTGGGCTCACGAAGGGCCGACGGGTCGCGCATCAGCGGCAAGCTGGGCACGGACCTAACCGTGGAGCAGGGCTACGAGGGAGCAAGATGGTGTGCGCTGAACCTACTGGCACGGATGAAGTTGGAACTGGGGAATCTGGACCGGGTCACCAGCATACTCAAAGTCGTAGGAATGGTAAACAGCTCACCCGACTTTGAAGAGCAAGCCAAGGTGGTGGACGGGGCATCGGACCTGTTCGTGGAGCTCTTTGGCGAGGCCGGGCGTCACAGCAGGTCCGCCCCTGGAATGGCTGTCCTTCCGGGGAACACGGCAGTCATAGTCGAATGCGTCATCGAGATAAAGTAAGACTAAAACCCGGCAAAATAGTAGCAGCCTTGAACATATCGGCCTAAAGAATCGGGGGGGGAATTGTACGCCCACATCAGGATCCGGCTGAGGGCGTGTTTTTATTCTTTTTTACCGGAGTGCTTGGGAACGGGTTAACGTGCCCAAGATTACTGACTTACTAGCGCGTTGGCTTAGTAGCGTCCGCCGCCGCCGCCAGCGCCGCCACCCTGCCGGCTGAAGCAATCGCTGCAGTAGACGGGGCGGTCGCCACGGGGACGGAACGGGACCGTAGCCTCTTGGCCGCACTCGGCGCAAACGACCGTGTGCATCTCGCGAGGACCCCGGTCAAAGCCGAAGCCGTCGGAGGAGCGGTTGGCGCGCCTTGCCTGTCGGCAAGAGGGGCACCGCTTGGGCTCGTTCGTGTAACCCTTTTCGGCATGATACGACTGATCGTCGGCCGAGAAGATGAACGATTGTCCACACTCCACGCATGTTAGATTTCTATCCTGGTAGGCCATAATTAACTTCCCTGTTCGTGTAGAGTTGGCAAAAGTCTGGTCACCGAGACGAAAAGACGCGGAATGCTAGATGGAGATCCGGAGGGACGAACCGACCGAGGATACCCGTAGACCGATCTAGTATGCCTATAGTTAGACACAGATTAATACCACCGCGAGCGAGTATAACATATATCGCAAGAGGCGGCGGGTTCGGATTGTCACGGGTTATCTAATCGCGGTGTCCCTTGCAAATCGGTTAGCCGGTCGCCCCGATTATCACCAATATCACGCCTGCCACACTGATCGCCGTGCCAATAGCCAATAGCCAGTCCAAGGCTTCCACCTGCCTTAAGAACATGTAGGCCAGTCCCAGGGTTATCAGCGGTTGTAAACCATAGATCGGGCTCACCACCGTAACCGGCGCACGGCTCAATGCCTGAAACAAGCACATTACAGCCAACCCTTGGAACACACCAGCCAAAGCGCACATCAACAGAGAGTTCTTGGGTAACTCCTGAATGGTAGAGACTACCTGCCGGTGCAGTAAGATAGATAAGATTACGCCGCCTACCGCCAACGCTAGGCCAACGGCCACCAACGGGTCGATTAGACCGGAGACCACATGCCGACTGATGACGTCTCTGCTGGCAAAGGTCACCGCCGCGCCAATAGCAAACAGGTAACCCAGTCTCCGGAAATTTGCGATCCCGTCAGCAGAGGATCCACCACGTCTTGGCATCACAACGAAGAAGAGTCCCAAAACTATAATTGGGGTGCCGACCACGACCAATACATTTGGGCGCTCGTCCAGCAAAAGAACACCCAATGTGAATGCTACGACCGGCTGTAAGGCAGACATGGGAACAGCCCGGGTCGCTCCCACCATGGAGATGGCGGTAATGATGAAGAGGCGGGCCATGGGGTAGCCCATGATCCCCATTACCAATATCCAGCCCATGGCCTCGAGCGAGAGAGAGAATATCTCCTCGAGTCTCAGGATTAACGCTAAACCCAGGACCACAGCCGTACCGCTCAGTATGGTCAGTAACGTAGCGGTCGGCGCCGGGACTTTCTGGGTGCCCACCCGGACAAGTACATTGCCGCCGGCGAAGCCCCAGGCAGCTAGGAATGCAAAAGCGATGGCTAACGCCAAAGTCCCTCCCAATACCCAACTACTGCCCTGCCAGCCTCCCTGCCGGCATTGCAGTTACATGAGCACTACGCAGCCCACTCGGCCACTCTCTCACCAATCATGATGGCTGTGGCGTTGGCATTGGCTCGTGGCACTTGGGGCATGACCGACGAATCGGCGATCCACAGGCCCTGGAGCCCTTTCACACGGCATTGCTGGTCAACAACGGCCATCGGGTCGGAGTCGGGACCGATCTTGCAGGTACCCGACACGTGCCGGGCCGACCCCACAGTCTGCCTAATCCACAGATCCAATGCATCGTCGTCAGCCAATATTTCCTCAGTCGGGGTCACACGCCCGTCTGAAACGTCTTTATAGGCGTCGGTCTCCAGCATCTTCACCGCCAGCCGGATGCCGTCCCGCATACGGCGCATATCCTCGGGGTGGCTGAAATACCGGTAGTCGAACTTGGGCTGAACGGCGGGATCAGCCGAATTCAACCGGACGAAACCGGCACCAGCCGGAAGCTCGATAACGCAGGAGATCCGGCCGATGCGGTCGGGCAGCATTTCGCCAGTGAATGGGCTGAACAACGAACTGGTGGTCATCATCATGTCGTTGGAATCATCAGAGCCTTTGGCGGTATAACGCAGCGCGATGCGCACGCCTGAAGCATCGGGCTGCAACTTGATGCCTTCCTTTACCCTAAAGGAAATGGGTGATATCGGATGGTTACGCAGATTGGCGCCAACGCCAGGCGTGTTCTGCAACACATCTATGCCGTACTCATCAAGTTGGTCCTTGGGCCCAATGCCCGAAAGCATCAGGATATGGGGCGATTTCAACGCTCCAGCAGAGAGCACTACCTTGTTGCTCTCTACGGTAAAGACCTCACCGCCGCTCTCAACCTCCACGCCGGTGACCTGTCTATTCTCGATGAGAATCTTACGGGCGAACACGTTGCCCCGGATCGTCAGGTTCAGATGGTGCCGCATGGGCGCCAGGTGGGTGATGGCGGTGCTCATCCGAACGCCTTTCTGGTTGTTCATGGGCACAACGCCCACGCCGGTGGGTTCCACACCGTTCATATCATCTGTCGTGTCAAAGCCGTTCTGCAAACAGGCGGTATGGAACGCAGACTGGATCACGGGCCATGTCTCGCCGACTTTCCGGCTAATGGGGAGCGGGCCATCGGTGCCGTGGAAGTCGTCTTTTATATCTAGGTCCGTCTCCGCCTTTCGGAAATAGGGAAGGACCTTGGTGTACGACCATTCTTCGTTACCCCAGGACGCCCAGTCGTCAAAGTCCTGTGGGATGCCCCGGAGAAATACCTGACCGTTGATAGAACCGCCTCCGCCGATTACTTTTCCCTGGGCCACGTGGATCTCGCCCTGCTCTTCGGTTATCGTGCCCCGTAAGGCCCAGTTGTGCTCTGACCTTTCGTCTTCGGCAGTCCGGGTATGGCCGTTCTGAATGTCTTCAGGCAGGTTGGCCAGGTCTGGATAGTCCGTTCCCGCTTCCAATAGCAGGACTGTGGTATCGGGATCTTCGGCCATTCTGGCGGCCACTACGGAGCCGGCGGAACCGCCGCCGACGACAATGACATCGTACTTCATGTTTTCTCTTCCTGAAATTGATCTAGAACTAAATCAGATGGCGTTCAAGAATTCTTGCGCATTTACGACTGTGCCGAACCTGGGATAGACCTTCTCGGTCAAGACCCGGTGCACCTCGGTGTCGCCGTCGGAACATGCGTCTGAGACCACGACGAACTTGTAATTCACGTCGACCGCCCACCGGGTGCAGGACAGAACGCAACCGCTGGTGGAGACGCCCATGATCACGATGGTGTCCCGGCCCAACTCCCGCAGAGCTACATCCAGGTTGGTAGTGGAGAAGGGGCCTGGCCTGGTCTTGGTGATAACCATCTCGCCCTCGGCCGGCGGCACTCCTTCGTGGAGTTCTACGTCAGGGGCGTAGTCGGTCAACGCTCCGCCCCGGTGCACCACGTAAATCACAGGGATTCCGGCGTTCCGCGCACCCTGTAGCGCCGCAGATGCCTGTTTCACCACATTCTCGGGATCGCTGGCGTTGTTGGCGATGATTCTCTGCTGGAAGTCCATGATCACGACCGCCGTCTTATCGCGGTCGATTTTTAGTGATTGAGTCATTTATAAGCCTCTTACTTGCGATGGATTCCCGGAAATTCCGCAGGCGCTTGCAGAAGCGTGCCTAGCGGGGGCAGCCGGGGGCTATTATAAGGGCAACCGGCGATTCAGGGGTACCCTGGACAGTTCTGGCCTCTGTCACCCCGATTGACGCGAGGGGTCCCGTTGCTCTCAGCAATGTAGGTCCATCATCAATGAGATTCTTCGGCTTGCGCCTCAGAATGAAAGTTGGTTGGGTTCCATCGGTTAACCACGCCTCACTCCGCCTGTCACCCTGAGTGAAGCCAAGAGTCCGCCAAGACGATGTTTAGAAGATTCTTCGTCGGCCTACAGCATTCCTCAGAATGACAGTCAGGAGGCGAGGACGGCCTTTGTGGGAACAAAATTAGCCGTTGATTCGTCTAGT
>VFHF01000238.1 GCA_009392095.1 SAR202 cluster bacterium | reverse complement strand
CCAAAGCATCTTCCTCCATCCGCCAATTTTCCCTTCTTGGTCCACCACAATCACGCCCGCTGCGTCGTTGCCCGTTTGGCGAATCAGGCTGTGGGTTTACGGGCTTTCTCTCTGGAAAGTGCGCGAGCCGTCACATTTGCCGCAATCGTGTATCCTTCCGTACATCTGTCCTTTCCTTCAGAGTGCCGGACTCGCTCTAAGTCCGCTACTCTCACCGCTTTTCATATGTTCAATGCATTTTAAACCCTCACTTGTGGCCATAAACCATTATGATAGGCACGGATGAACTGTGAGCATGGTCACAAAAATTAGCCACCCCCGTCGGCATGCTGTCGTGTCAATGGGGGTGGCTATCGATCTTTTAGGAACGAAAACGCAGTGGGATACTTCTATTTCGGCATGCGCCTCTCAACCCATGGGGTTGGCACCGGGGAATCCCAGCATGAATTGGCCGTGGTTCTCGTAGGCGCGGTCGCTGACCATCTGGTGCTGGGCCGAGGCGTTGATGTCGCGCAGGCATTTCTGTAGCACGTGGTCACTGTACATGGCAGTTCCGCCACCGAACCGGAACGCCTGGGAGACGATGTCGCTGGCCTCGGCGGTGGCGTATGACCCCGAAGCACGCAGTCGAATCTGTAATTGTGGCGGCGGTGTGATGCCTTGGCAGACCGATTCCCAAGCTTCTTCAATGGTTTCCATGCCCAGGGCCTTTGCCGCGCGTAGACGCAGGTCGGACTCCCCCAGGAACCGCTGGAAGGAACCTCGGTCGGCCACCAACAACTCGGTGCCCCGGTAACCACGCTTCTTGTTCTGGGCTAGCACGGTCACCTCGTCCAAGGCTCGGCGTCCCACTCCCAGCGCAAACCCACAGTGCCCGGTGGTCTGCATACCCGGGCGGCCCAGCAGGAAATTCGGCCCGCCGCGGTAGGGCTTGGCGTCATTCCCTCCCCAGGTGAACCGCTGGGGCACGAAAACATCATTTATAGAAAACTCGCAACTGCCGGTGCCCCGCAGTCCCACCACGTGCCAGTTGTCGTGGATCTGCGCTTGCGACGTGGGAACCACTACCCTGATCAAACGCGGGGCGTCCCCGTTTTCACCCTTGAACATTACCCCGAACGCCAGCCACTCTGAGTGCCTGATCCCGCTGGCGAATGCCCAGCGCCCGCTGACCCGGTATCCACCTTCAACCGCGATCGCTTCTCCGGTGGGTGACGCCACCCCAGCTGCTTTAGGGGCCTTACCACCAACGAAGATCTCTTCGATGGCCTCATCGGATAGGAAGGCAGCCATGCCGGACAAGGTACCAGCGCCGATCATGAGGCACCAACCGGCCGACGGTTCGATCCGGCTGGCGGCTTCAATCACCTCCAACTGCATCATGGCGTCTGCCTCGGCCCCGCCCAACACCTGGGCCGTTTTGAAGGAAAACAATCCAGACTCGTAGATGGCGTCAACGGTGGACTGTGGCAGGGTGCCATTCGCTTCGGCCTCATCCGCGCCGGCTATAAACACGTCTCTCAGACTTTCAACGGCGTCCAGCAAAGCCTGCCGTTTGGCCTCTCGCTGCTCTGGGAAAGTGGCTATCAATTTCGGTCCCCTTCGTCCCCGATTCTAGATCGGAACCCATCGAATCGTTCTTTCACTGGGCCATCAACATCTTCTATTCGATGCCACCCTAGTTTCCAAAGAATATCAGGTTTCCAACAACGTTATCCACCACTCCAATCTCAGCGCCCTTGAAAGACAAATTAATCGGGCTGCAACGACAGTCTCGATTCCGACTTAATCGAAAATACTGATGTTTCTAAAATAATAATTCAACGGCTAAATCCAAGGAGGGTTTGTGGTGTAGATGGAGGTGGAGTGGCGGTGACGGCCGGTACCGGGATCGCCGTCGGGGTCGCTATCATCAGTGATGAACAGAATTGGTTGTCCAGAGAACAGGCCGTTTGAGTGTCGAGCCTGGCTTGGTTAATGTCCTAAAGTTGGTCACACGCGAGTCCCCGGCGGCTGAAAGCGAATGCATACCCCGGACCGAGTTGAATCGCCTGGTTGAAGTCTGCGATGGTCAGCCGGTATTGGCCGGTCTGATAGTAGGAAAACCCTCGAATCTGGCGGCCGTAAACGTAGTTGGGGATCAGGTTGAGCTCACTGGTGAACGCATCGACCGCCCACTCAAAATCTCCGCTTTCTATGAACACAGCGCCTTTGTTCAAACGGAACACAGCGGTCGGCGCCGCCGTGACGTTCGGGGTTGGCACGGTCGTGGGAGAGCCGTTATTTGTGGTGTCGGACTGGGAATGAACGGTGGAGTGATAGTCAAGGTTGGTCTCGGCACGGCTACCTGCTCGGTTTAGTGGTCGCCGGCCGGCTCCCCTGAACTCGTCGCAGCCACAACGACGCTCCCGATGATAGCGATCAATAAAGCCGCTGACGTGCCAGCCAGCCAGACCGACTTTGAAATTCCCGAGAACTTCCCCTTGCCAGGTGTTGGTCCTGTTCCCGCCGGGCCTGGCTCTGGGGTCAATTCCTCAACCCGACCAAAGAGTCCGTTATCGTAGGCTGCCCTTCGATCCAGGTTGCAGAGCACCTCGTAGGCATCGTTCAGCCGTTGGGTCATCTCCTGGACGTCGGGCCCGGGGTTCCGGCCAGGGTGATGGAGCAGCATCACCCTGCGGTAGGCAGCCCTGATCGCTCGAGAATCAACAGTCGACTCTACCTGAAGCAAGTCGTATATGTTCTCTTCAGGCATCAAGACAGGTCCTTGCTGCGTTCTGATGCGTGCGCTTCATTATTACGAGGTCCATTGGCGATTGGATATCGCCGAATCGTGCCGGGCGTTACCAACACACTAGCCGGGGTCCGGGCGGGCGCCAACCGTCGCCGAAACCGCCATATAGCGATTCTAGACCTGCCAACACTTGCCCGCTGGGCGCGCCAGGGATATATTTGCTA
>VFHF01000237.1 GCA_009392095.1 SAR202 cluster bacterium | reverse complement strand
AACGAGATTCTTCGGCTGCCTACGTCGCTCGTCGGTGCGACAGGAGGGGGAGGCACTCGTCTGAATGATAGCCGGGATGGCTGCCGGACATTGGGATGGCTGCTAAAAAAGACGTAGAGGCACGGCAATGCCGTGCCTCTACGTGCGCGGATTCAGCGACTGACCGCTACTCGTGGTGGGCTAGGCCGGTGGCGTGGAAGATGGCATGCTTGAGCTCTATGGCCGCCATGGCTTGGCGGTATTCGGCCGAGGCGAAGATGTCGCCAAAGGCATCCGAACCCAAATCGTTTTCGATCAGATCGGTCGCGGCGGCGATGTTCTCGGCGGTGAGTTCTTTTCCGACCAGCGCTTGCTCCACCGAAGGACCACGGGTTGGTTTGGGGACGAAGCCGCCAACGGCAACCCTTGCTGCGGTGCAGGTGCTGTCGTCCACGGTTACCACCACTCCGGCGCCGACCACGGCGAAGGACGTGGCCGGATGGGCCATCTTGGCGTACTCGGCATGCTGGTTCGCCGCCAGGACCGGCATCTCTATAGAGGTGAGAATCTCGTTCTCCCCCAGAGCAGTCTCATATGGACCAAGGAAAAACTCGTCGGCCGACACGACCCGGGAGCCGCCACCCAACATCCCTTTCTGGCCTTGGATGACAAACTTGGCGTCCATCACCGTCAGGACCGTAGGGAGATCTGTGGCCGGGTCAGCATGGGCGACGTTGCCGCCGATCGTCCCGCGGTTCCTTACTTGCGGGTCGCCGATGCCGTACGCGGCCTCCCACAGGATTCCCGCGGCGTCTTTGACGTCATGGGAATCGGCAATTTCAGCATGGGTGGTAAGCGCACCGATACGAAGGTTGCCGTTCTCAACGGAAATTCCCCTCATTTCCTCGAGACCACCGATGTCGATAAGCATCGGTGGCTGGGCCAGGCGCAGTTTCATCATGGGGATGAGGCTGTGTCCACCGGCCAAAATCTTGGCGCCATCATTATTGCTCAGAAGCTGGACAGCATCCGAAACTGAACTGGCTTTTTTATAGTCGAACTGTTTTGCAAACATCTTTTAACTCCCCTGCCCCTGGCGAATTGCCTGCCAGACTTTTTCCGGGGTAAGCGGCATGTCTATATGGGTGACACCCAATGGCCGTAGCGCGTCGATCACCGCGTTGTAGACGGTGACTGTGGAAGCGATGGTCCCAGTTTCACCGACGCCCTTCACTCCCAAGGGATTGTGAGGCGAGGGCGTCACGGTGCTGAGGGTCTCGATCTGCGGCAGCATGTGGGCCCTGGGCAGTGCATAGTCCAACATCGACCCGGTCACCAACTGACCGTTATTGTCGTAGACCGCCCCTTCCCAGAGAGCTTGACCCCAGCCTTGCACCACGCCGCCGTGAATCTGGCCTTCAACGATCATGGGATTGATCTGCGGACCGCAGTCGTCGCCCGCAACATAGCGTTTAATCACGATATTCCCGTTGTCCTTATCTACCTCCACCACTGCTACGTGGGTGCCGAATGGATAGACGAAGTTGGGCGGGTCGTAGAACGCCGAGGCCTCAAGACCAGGTTCCATCCCTTCCGGCATGTTCCAGGCCACGTTGGCCATGGTGGCTATCTCCGCGATTCCCTTGCTCTGGTCCGGCGAGCCCTTCACAAAGAAATTGCCGTCTGCATATTCAACGTCTGACTCGGCCGCTTCCAACAGATGCGCAGCCAGCAGGCGGGCCTTCTCTTTAACCTTACGGGCCGCTAAAACCATCGCTGCGGCCCCTACCGCCGTTGTCCGGCTGCCGTAGGTGCCCCAGCCCATCGGGGTGTTACTGGTATCGCCGTGAACGATGGTCACATCGTCGATATCGACCCCTAATTCGTCGGAGATTATCTGCGCAAATGTGGTCTCTTCTCCCTGCCCGTGGGGCGAGGTACCGGAGTAAACGTTCACCTTGCCAGTGGGATGGAACCGCACGATGGCGCTCTCCCACAAGCCGCCGCCAAAACCGACCGCTCCGGCCACCTGTGAGGGGCCAAGTCCGCAGATCTCGGTGTAGCAGGTAACGCCGATGCCCATATAACTGCCTTGCTCCCGCTTCTTGGCCTGCTCTTGGCGGAGGGACGGATAGTCCACCTGCCCCAGCACCATGTCGAGCAGCGGTTCGTAGTCTCCGCTATCGTAGGTGAGACCGGGGGCCACGTCGTGTCCGTCTTCGAACTTGGGGATAAGGTTCTTGCGCCTCAGTTCAACGGGGTCGGTGCCCAGTTCAACGGCCAACAGGTCGATTAAACGCTCTATCAAGAACGTCGCTTCAGGCCTTCCTGCGCCGCGGTAAGCATCAACCGGGGTGCCGTTGTTGAACACACCGTAGACGTCGGCTTTGGTCGCACCGATGTCGTAAGGGCCGCTGTAGATCAGACCGTGAAGAATGGTGGGGACACCCGGGCCGGCGGTAGACAGATAGGCACCCATACCGGCGTAAATCACAGTGCGGATAGCGGTGATCTTGCCCTCGCGGGTGGCCGCCATCTCCACATGCTCGACGTGGTCGCGGCCGTGAATCGTCGCCTGGAAGCCCTCAGACCGGGTGGCGGTCCACTTGACGGGACGGCCCAACTGCATAGAGCAGAATGACGTGATCATCTCGTCGGCGTACATGGGGACCTTGCTACCAAATCCACCGCCGACCTCGGTGGCAATGACCCGTATCTTATGTTCTCCGATTCCGGTGACCAAGGATGCCAGGAACCGCACGATGTGCGGGTTCTGGCTGGTACTCCACAGGGTCAACTCTTCCATTGCACCGGTCCAATTTGCGACCGCCGAGCGAGGTTCCATGGCGTTGGGGATAAGCCGCTGTTGAAGGATGGTGTCTTTCACCATCACATCGGCGGCAGCGAAAGCCGCATCGGTGTCGCCTCCCTCGGCAACCCAGTGGAACGCCTGGTTGTTGGGGACGTCCTCGTGTATCTGAGGAGCGCCTGGCTGCATGGCTTCATAAGGGCTGATCACCGCCGGGAGCAGTTCGTAGTCCATGCTGATTAATTCCAGGGCGTCTTCCGCTTGGTAACGGTTCTCGGCCACCACAACTGCCACAGCGTCACCCTGATACCGGACCACATCTTTAGCGATAGCCGGATGATCGACCGCTTTCATCTCGATATCGGGTGGCATCCAAGCGCAGGGGATGGGGTTCAACACGCCTTCGGTGTCG
The DNA here is from genome assembly GCA_009392095.1 of SAR202 cluster bacterium. Lineage (GTDB taxonomy): Bacteria > Chloroflexota > Dehalococcoidia > Lucifugimonadales > UBA3495 > UBA9611. The sequence continues at coordinate 4,737 of VFHF01000237.1, read as the reverse complement.
GCGCCTGTGTATACCGCCACCACTCCTGGCGCTGCTTTGGCTGCGGCGGTGTCAATGCTGTTGATCTTGGCGTGGGCGTGCGGGCTACGCAGCATGGCCGCGTAGAGCATCCCTGGGAGCTGAACATCGTCGGTGTAGGTTGCGCCGCCGGTTATCAGACGAGGATCTTCACGGCGCCGGATGCCTGAGCCAAATATTCTTGTCGTCATGGCTTAACTCCTCTTGGCTTCGGCGGCTGCCAGAACGGATTTTACGATGTTTTGATAACCGGTACAGCGGCAAAGGTTCCCCTTCAACCCTTCCCTTACTTCATCCTCAGTCGGGTTAGGGTTCTTGCCCAGCAACTCGTCCACCGTGATGATCATTCCGGCGGTGCAGAAGCCACACTGGAGACCATGGTTATCCCAAAATGCTTCCTGGACCGGATCCAGCCCGCCCTCTGGCGCTATGGCTTCAATAGTTGTGATGTCGCTACCGTCAGCCTGGACCGCCAAACAGGTGCAGGACTTCACAGTCTTGCCGTTCATCTTCACCACACAGGCGCCGCATTGGCTGGTATCGCATCCAATCTTGGTGCCGGTCAACCCTAAGTCTTCTCTGATGAAATGGACCAGAAGTACACGGGGGTCCACTTCTTTTTCATGGGCTTTACCGTTAACGGTCAATTGAATATTCAAGATTGCTCCCTTGCGTAGTGAATCGAGGTCTGCTAGGCGTGAATTAGGCTCAGGGGGCCGAAGTGCCCAGAGTATATACTCGGTCAGATACGGCGTCAACGGTTCGGGAATCAGAACCGCGGTTGCGCATTCTTAAGACTGGCAATATCATTTGAATTGCGCCTGGTGGTTGGCGTCTGGAAACACGGAAATCATTTGGCCCGTGGCCGGTGGCCCCTGATCCCTCAAGCTCACGATAAGGACGATAATGTTCCCACAGAGCGTTTTTCCCGATACTGCTGAAGTCGACTCCCGAGGTCAATTGGTACTGGGCGGTTGCCGGGCCGCCGACTTGGCCGAAGAGCACGGCACACCGGTTTACGTGCTGGATGAAGTTACGATACGGGCCCGCTGCCGCAGTTTCATAGATGAGTTTCGCAAACTGTATCCCGCCACCAACGTCAGTTACGCCTGCAAGGCCTATATCAACCCCGCATTGGCCAAGGTGCTCCAGGAAGAAGGCATGGGGTTTGATGTGGTTTCCGGGGGAGAACTGGCCACAACGATCATCGCCCAGGTGCCCATGGACGATGTCTATTTTCACGGGAACAACAAGACTCCTCAGGAGTTATCGGAGGCGCTGGAACACTCCATAGGCTGGGTCGTCGTCGACAGCTTCCATGAGATCCAGCTTCTGGACCGGTTAGCGGGAGAGGCCGGCAGGACGCAGGACATCTTAATCAGAGTCTCCCCAGGCGTAGACCCACACACCCATGTGTACACCACAACCGGCACTTTGGATTCTAAATTCGGGTTTTCGATCCAGACAGGCCACGCCGCCGAGGCGATCCGCATGGGGCTGGCGGCCAAAAACCTGAACCTGCGCGGGCTGCACTTCCACCTCGGCTCGCCCATCTTTGAGTTGGAACCGTACCGGGTGGCCACGGATCTGGTGCTAAGATTCGCCGCCGAATTCAGGGAAGAAGGCCTTGAGATGCAGCGGTTCAGCCCCGGCGGCGGATTCGCCATCGGCTACACCCGAGGACAAGAGCCGCCTCCAATATCCGACTACGCAGAAGCTATCGTATCTACCATGACCGAGACCTGCCAGGACTTGGGAATGGAGTTGCCTACACTGGTTATCGAACCTGGTAGGTCCATCATCGGCCCTGCCGGGGTAGCCCTATACCGCGTCGGCGGCATCAAAGACGTGCCCGGAATACGGAAATTTGTCAGTGTGGACGGGGGCATGGGCGACAACATACGCCCGGCCCTTTATCAAGCGGAGTACGAAGTAATCGCCGCCAACAAAGCCAACCTTGAACCGGCTGAGAAAGTTACTATCGCTGGTAAATATTGCGAGTCGGGAGACTTGCTAGCCTCAGATATAATGCTACCGAAGTTGGAGTCCGGCGACCTTTTGGCGATACCTGCAGCGGGGGCTTATTGCCCATCCATGGCCAGTAACTACAACATGAACCCCCGCCCGCCCATGGTCTTGGTGAAAGACGGCAAGAGCCGCCTGATCCGCCGGCGTGAGAGCTACCAAGATATGATGCACTGCGACGTGGACTAGACCCCGCTTTTTGACACACGCCGACAGCGCCATCCCCTTTTCTGAGAATCCGGGTTATATGTGGACAATCTTCGGTCAAGACCATCTGCTCAACCGTATTGAGCCCAGCCTACTGCAGAGGAGGCAATCTCACGCCTACCTGCTGAGCGGCCCACCACATGTGGGTAAGATGGCCCTTGCCCTGAATCTGGCACAAGCCGTGAATTGCTTGGAGGGTCCCAGCGTTCCCTGCGGCTCATGTAACCAATGCACCAGAATCGCCCAAGGGCATCACGCAGGCATATTTGTGTTGTTCCCCGGACAAGAGATCGACGGTGAACGATCGCCAAAAACGGTGATAGGGATCGACGCGATCAGAGAAGCTACCCGCCGCGTGAGTCTAAACCCCTACGAAGGATCCTTTAACGTAGTAATCATCGACGGCGCTGAAGCGATGAGTGAAGACGCCTCCAACGCATTTTTGAAAACCTTGGAAGAACCTCCTCCGCATTCATTATTCATCCTGCTGACCGCCAATGAAGACGCCGTGCTGCCCACAGTCGGATCGCGGTGCCAGAGCATGGGCCTAGCCCCGCTTTCAAAGGATGCGATGGTGGAGATACTGATCAATGAACGCCAGACCACGCCGGACCAGGCCGAGCAGTTATTTAGACTATCCCGGGGTTGCTTGGGCTGGGCCATCAACGCATTGGACGATGACCAGGTGCTGGAACAGCGGCAGGCCGACCTAGAAAAGATGCAAGAAACCTTGAGCGCGGGATTGGAGACTCGGTTCACTTACGCAAACGAGATAGCCACTCTCTTTGGGAACGACCGTGACGCTGCCAAGGCCTTGCTGGCCCTCTGGCTTCGTTGGTGGCGCGACCTTCTCTTGATCAAGGAGGGAGCGGATGAATTCCTTCATAACTCGGACTACGCCGAATTCCTAAGCAGCCAAGCCTCAACCTTGAGCACGGCAGAAATCGTGCTTTTCATAAAACACGTGATGCAGACCTTGTCGGACCTAGATAGTAACGTCAGTCCAAGGCTGGCGATGGAAGTTTTGATGCTGAATCTGCCGATTGAAGCAGGCCAGGTATGACACGGGTAAGGAGTGTGAGCTGAGTTTTGGAACTACCCATAGCCGACGTGACCAGGAACCAACCGTCCCGCAACTGACTATCCATTGATTTCCAGGCCTTAAGGGCTTCAGTCTCTGATGGACCAGGGAATGTATATCTCCCAATCATCTAAGATCACCCTATTCTGAAGTATCAGGTAGGGATTGGGATCCGGCGCTCGCGGAGTAGTCTTCAACCGCATCCTCGCCTCGGCCGGCGTGCGCCCCGCTTTGTGGAGGTTGCATCTATTGCAGGCCGTCACCACGTTTTCCCAGGTGTGGGGGCCGTGTTGACGCCGGGGAATCACATGGTCCAGCGTTAGGTCGTGGACCTTCTTGCCACAGTATTGGCAGGTAAATTTGTCCCGCAGGAAAACTTCCTTCTTCGAAAGCTTTCGTGGCAAAAAGGGACGCTTGACCATGTAGGCCAGCCGAATGACTGAAGGGGCGTCAATATCTCGTGAGACGGTGTGGAGATAACCTAGGTGATTCTCTAAGAGCTCAGCCTTTCCCTTGGTGACTAAGACGATGGCCCGCCGGACGGTGCAAACGTTCACCGGAACGTAATTCAAGTTCAACACCAGGACCGGCGCACGAATAAGAGCGGCAACATCCACCGCCTCCGCAACCCCATTTCCGGAAGCGCCGTTCTCTGCTAGGCGTTCTTTTTCCGCTTGCTCTACCGCTTGTTCTACCATGCCGGCTGGCTGTTGGTCCTCCCACACCGCGTTTGGGCCCGCTCACCAGAGCGCAAAGGGGAAGTTTCCACCCGGTCGTCGCCGGGGCCACCACACATGCGCAGAAGGCCTTTTCGGGCCGATCACGCTTGGAGCCTCTTGGCAATCATAGTAGCACATAGCCCCAGATGTGCTTCTGGGCCTAAAAGCGCTTTAGGGTCGCCTGTGCCGTTAGTTAGTTATTTTATCGAGCTCATCGTCCCAATCGCCGGGTATGAGCTTGGCGGCACGGACCACCACGTCAAATTGATCCGCCATGAAAGTGCCCAGCTTTGATTCGTCGATTGTCTGGTCCAAGTCTCTGATCGGGAATTTCTGAATCGCCACTAAGACGCCAGATATCAATAAGAATCCAACCAACAGGCCCACGGCCATCCCCGACAAACTGTTTACCAGACCGAACAGGGGAATCATTCCAAGCGCCTTACTGGCCATGAAACTTATGATTCCGCCAGCGACGAGCAGCACCACCAAGATTAAGAGGAACCCGGCTATAGTCTGTGCATTCTCGTTAGCGGTGAGCCCTGAGAACAATTCCCCCACGGAATCACCGATTCGGCTGGAGAGCGCCAACCCGACTACCAAAGAGAGGAATGGGACTAAAACCTTCAGCAGCCCCGAAGAGAATCCCCAGAGGGCGGTAACTCCCCAGACCACCAGAATTACGAT
>VFHF01000236.1 GCA_009392095.1 SAR202 cluster bacterium | reverse complement strand
AATCAGTTGGTAATCGGTTCGTCCCTGAGACGGGCATAAACTGTGGGTGCAAAAAACCCCCTCAATCGAGGGGCTATGCCAAATGGATTCATCGTTTTAAGGGTGGAATCCCCGTTTGATGGGAATGGACATTATAAAATATGGTATTTGAACCTCCGGTCTCGTCGTCCCGAACGACGCGCGCTACCACCGGACCGTCCGTATCCATCAGAATGTACGAACAAGGGGCTTCTCTAGCGTGAACCGAAGCGGAGTAATTGCGTACACGTCGTCACCATGAGCGGGCCAAACAGTTGATTTCCGTTCCTAAACACTCGGCGCTTGCCACTCTCCGAATACTTCGCGCAGCGCCCCGGAAACTTCTCCGACGGTCGCCAAAGACCTGATTGCTTCCAATGTTGCGGGCATCAGGTTGCCGCCCTCGCTAGCCATAGACTTCAAATCATCCAAGGCCCTTACGAGCGATTTTTCGTCCCGCTGGCTCCTAAGATCGCTGATCTCTTTCTTGACCGTGTTGGCCACGGACGGGTCGGGGCTGTGTAGCTGAATGGGCGGAGTCTCATCGGTCGTGAACCGGTTCAGTCCCACGACCACCCGTTCGCCTCGCTCCACTTCCCGTTGGAACCGGTAGGCCTCTTCGCCGATCTCCTGGACCACCCAGCCGGACTCGATAGCCGACACCATGCCGCCACGCTCTTCGATGCGTTTCAGGTATTCTTCGGCTTGCTCTTCGATCTGATCCGTTAGGTTCTCAACGTAGTAGGAACCGCCAAGTGGGTCAATCACATCTGCCAATCCGCTCTCATACGCGACGATCTGCTGAGTCCGCAGTGCCAGTGTAGCCGCCTCCTCTGAAGGCAGTGCGTGGGCCTCGTCCATGGACGCTGTGTGCATTGACTGCACCCCGGCCATGGCGGCGATCACGGTATGCAGGGTCACTCGCACAACGTTGTTCCCCGGCTGTTGGGCCACCAAGGTGCTGCCGCCGCTCCCAGCCCCGGTCCTAAAGGTCAGGGAACGCGGATTCTTGGCGCCGTAACGTTCCTTGAGCAGCCGGGCCCACAACCGGCGGGCAGCGCGAAACTTGGCCACTTCTTCGAGCACGTTGTTGAACACGCTGAAGTTGAACGCGATGCGGGGCGCGAAATCGTCGATCGCCATTCCCCGGGATAGCGCCTCATCTAGATAAGCGCAGGCGTTCCCAAAGGCGAAAGCCAGTTCCTGCACCAGGCTGGAGCCTGCCTCTCGCACGTGGTAACCGCAGATATTTATGAAGTTCCACCGGGGCAGGTGTTGGGCACAGTACTCGAAGAGGTCCACCGACATCTTCAACGACGGGCCGGGAGGGAAGATGTAATTCCCCCTGGCGATGAACTCTTTCAGGATGTCGTTCTGGGTGGTCCCGCCGATCTGCTCCAGGGGTATGCCCTGATTTTGGGCGGTCACCACGTACATGGATAGGACGGACTGGGCCGACGCGTTTACAGTCAGGGAAGGGGTCACCTGCTTCAGGGGCAATTCCTGGAATAAGTTTCCCATCTGGCGGACCGACGGGCACGATATGCCAACCTTCCCCACCTCGCTGGTCGCCTGAGGGTGGTCGGGATCCATACCTAACTGGGTGGGCAGGTCGAAGGCCACATTCATGCCGGTGAGACCTTGGTCCAGCAAGTGCCGGAACCGCGAGTTGGTCTCCTCAACCGTGTCAAAGCCGGCATACTGACGCATGGTCCAGAGACGGCCGCGGTACATGTCTGGCCTGATACCCCGAGTGAACGGGTAGTCGCCGGGAAACCCCAGGTCCCGCATGTAATCTCCGTCTGTTGCGTCCTCAGGGGTGTAAACGGATTTCAGGGGCATGCCGTAGCTGGTCTCGGGCGCCGGTTTCGGTTCGCTCTGCCGAGCCAAGGCGTCAGACAGCCTTTGTTGGTACTCTTGCCCGGCCTTTTGCAGGTCCTTCTTGGCAGCGTCGTCGGCCATAGTCCCTCCTGCCGTAAGTCATGAAAGGACAATCGTAGCATAAGGCCCGAATTAGGAGCATATATCTAAACAGCCGTCCCATATATCTGGTCTGGTACCACGATCACTGCCGCGCGGCGGTCGTCGACCATCGCTTGGTCGTATTCGGGCCAGTTGGGGTGGTCAGTGTTGGTTGCGGCGCGGTAGACATCGCGCAGGGCGTCGCGCAGCTCGTCGGCGGAGGTGTTGTCGGGCGACAAGATCGTGGCTCTACCTTCGAATACTATGTAACCCCACCAGTTCTGCTTTGAGACCATCAGCGAGCACCGGGCGTCTCGTTTCAGGTTGAGCAGCTTGGCCCGGTCGTCTGTAGTCGAGAAGGCCACGCCGCCCCGGTAGGGCCCACAGGTCACAACACTCATCTGCGGCATCCCATTCCTGCGAAAACAAGACAGAACGCCCTGATGGTTCTCGGTCGCAAATTGCTTCACGTTATTCGGTAGCGTCATCATTTACCTCTTGTTCTTTCTCTACTTCCGCCAGTCTCTGAGCCGGGCAGGCATTGAAATGGATCTCATACATGTCGTAGTTGGTCGGGCTCATGCGCAGACCAGCGTACACCCCTTGGGCGATGGTGTTGTTCTTGTCCACGTATAGTCTCAGACCGCAAACATTGCCCTGGCGACGGGCTTCTTCCGCGGCGTAGTAATGCAGAGCCTTATACACACCTAGCCGTCGGTAGACGGGGCTGACGTAGACGCTCTGGATCCACCAAAAAAATGCGTTTCGCCAGTCGCTCCACTCGTAAGTGATCATTAATTGACCCACGGGTCGGCCGGTATGCTCACCGATGATGTAAAAACCCAGGTCGTTTCGGGTGAGCACGGCTTCAACTCCCGGCCTGACCACCTCAGTGCTCAACTCCTTGCCCTCGGTCTCTTTGGCCATGGCTATGTTGAAGTCGATGATGGTTTCCAGATGCAATAAAGAGGCAACGCGTGCTTGGATATCGCTGCCAGGAACTGATGTCAATTTACTCTCCCGCGCCCAGCGCTTATGCGCCGGGCAAACCTTAATCGATCCAGATCGTGGAACCCGATTCGTCTTTCAGGACATTTATGCGTACTTCAAAGCCATCTTTCAAGTCGTCGAAGTGGGTGATCACCAATACCTTCTCAAAGTCCTCTCCGATGGAATTGATCACGTCCAGGATCCGCTCCCGGCCCACCGTGTCCTGTGTGCCGAACCCTTCATCGATGAACAGCGTCGGAAGGGGCGCTCCGATTCGTTGGGCCAATACCTTGGACAGTGCGATTCGCAGGGCGAGGTTCACCCGAAAGGCCTCGCCGCCGCTGTACATCTCGTAGCTGCGAGGGCCCAGTTCGTCGCTGACCAATATCTCCAGAGTCTCGCGGGGTTCGCCCTGACTCGACGCCCGCTCCCGCTGGGTCTCCAGCTTCACGTTCATACGGTTATCGGTCATCCGGCCCAGCAGCGCGTTGGTCTCATCCTCCAACCGTGGCACCACCGTCTCGATGAGCATGGCCTGGACTCCTTGGCGGCCGAAGGCGGTGGCCAACTCCTGGTAGATCGACTGCTCGTCCTGCAGGGCAGTCAGCCGGGCCGATTCTACGATCAACTCTTGCCCCATAGTCTCTCGGCGTTCCACCTGGTTCCGAAGCGCCCCTTGACGCTCGATGGCCTGCTGAATCTTGACCCCCATCTCCCGTTCGCGCTGTTGCGACTGGGTGAATTCACTCTCCAGGGCAGCCAGTCCAGCAAGGGCCTCTTTGGCCTCCGCGGCCTGAGTCTGCAATGCTTCCAATTCTTCCTTGCGGCGCAAAGCCATGGCCGCATTCTGCTCCGACGACTCCTTGGCTCCGGGCAGTCCGGCCTCAGCTTGCTCTAATAGGCGCTCCTGCTGAGCGAATTCGTCCAAGGCTTGAGTCTCCTGGAAGATTCGCTGGCGGGCCGCCGGGTCGTATTCCAACTCCTGGATCTGGGCCTCCAGTTTCTTAAGTTGGACCGACTCCTCGGCTGCGAATGAACCGTCGACCAAAGCCGCTCGCATGGCTTCCAGTCTGGGATTCGCCTCGGCTAGGTCCAGCCGGGCTTGCTGGGCTTCCTGCAACTGCTGTACAAGTTGTTGCAGGCCGACCTGCCGTTTGGTCTGGGCCTGGGTCAACGCTTGTTCCTGTTGCGGCAGACGGCTTTCCAACTCTGCGGTCTCAACTTTAAGGGTGTTCACCTGGGACGAGGTGTTCCGGTACTCTTCCCGTTTGGCCACGATATCGGCCTCAAATGTCTCTACCAGCCGCTGGCAGCCGTCTTCGCTCAACGGCGTTTGGCAGAGTGGGCATACCGCTTCTTGGCCGTTGGCGCCGTCCAGCAATTCTTTCTTGGCTGCAAGTTCTTTACCTTCCACCGCGGCACGCTCCAGAGCGCTCTGGAGTTGGCCGGTTTGAACCGCCATGGCGTTCAGGCGTTCCCGCTCCGTCGCCAAAGCCCGTTCTTGTTCCTCGATTATGGGCCCTTCAGCCTGTAACTGCTGCTGGCTGGTCTCGATCTGTTCCAGACCTTGGGCTTTCGGGCTGAGTCGGGTCTCTATTTCCGTAGTCAGTTGCTGGATTTGGGATTCCAGCAGCGTCTTTTTGACGTCAATGACCCCGGAAGCTGCGACCCGCTGCCGTTCCAGTTCGTCGAAGCTGCGTCCTGCCTCTTCCAGCCGGGCGAACGCGTCCCGGGCAGTGGCCAGCTGTGCCGCTCCTTGGCGGATGACCGGGGCAGCCTCGACCAGCTTATCGAAGGCAGCCACCTGTTGCTGGGCGGCCTTGTGGGCGGACTCGAATTGTTCCATCTCTTTGGCCAAATCCGAGAGCCGTCGGGCGGATTCTTCCTGGCCTGCCTGCTGACGGCGCAACTCGCCCACCTGATCCCGCACCGCCGTCGTTTGGACCTGCTGTTCCGCTAGATCGTTGTCCAGTGCCGCCAAACTGTTCTCCAGTTCCTCCAACTCAGCGGTGGGCTCCACCAGAAGCTCCAGATCACGGCGCAGCCGGTCCACATTACCTTCGGCGATCTTGGCGGTGTTCTCCGCCCAACTGTTCCGCTCCCTCGCGCGCAGCTGGAGCCGGTCGTAGGTTTCCAGACCGAGTATCTTGCTGAGGACGGCTTTGCGTTCCGCGGGGGTTTTGTTGGTGAATTCGTCGGCACGCCCCTGGACCAGGAAAGCCGAGTTGATGAACGTGTCGTAGTCCATACCGATGGTCTGGTCGATGCGGGCCTGGGTCTCGCGGATCAGATCGCCGGTTATGGCGCGCGGGATGTCGTTCTCCAGGACCATCAGTTGTAGGTCGGAGGCCCCGCTGCGGCGGCGGGTCCCGCCCCGGGCGTGGCTGCGGATCACCCGGTAGTTCTGGTTCCTGGAAGTGAAGTCCAATTCCACCCGGCACTCATCTGCGCCGTAAGAGATCATCTCGTCTTGGACTCTGCCCCTCGCCTTGCCCCACAATGCCCAAGTTATGCTGTCCAATAGGGCCGACTTCCCATGGCCGTTGGAACCGCAGATGCAGGCAACGTGCAGCCCGGTGAAGTCCACCGGTGGAACGTTTTCCCGGTAACACAGAAAGTTACTGAGGGTGAGCTTGAGGGGTATCATGGGGAGGGCCTAAAACCGGCCACCTGCAACCTCCGCCACGCTAAAGAAATCTGCCAGGAGAATCTGCTTCCGGCCCCGGTTTGGACCAGCGGCCGGAAGGTAGCTAATTTTAGCACAGCGCGGAAAGAATTCCGGAACTATGGAACAACCAGAAAACATTATTCAGGTCCATGACCTACGCAAGAGTTATGGCGATCTGAAAGCCGTGGACGGCATCTCCTTTGGTGTGAGCGCCGGAGAGGTCTTCGGGATCCTGGGCCCCAATGGAGCGGGCAAGACCACGACTGTTGAGATACTGGAGGGCATGCGCGCTCCCGACAGCGGGATAGCCGTAGTCAACGGTATCGACGTCCAGAAGGACCCGCGGGCGGTCAAGAAGATCATCGGCATCCAGCTCCAGTCCTCCGCATTCTTCGACCGGCTGAGCCTGGTGGAGATATTGGACGTGATGGCCAGCCTTTACCACCGGCAGATTGACGCCCTTGTGCTGCTGCGGGATGTGGAGCTGGATGACCGGGCCGACGCGTTGTTCAAAGAGCTGTCCGGCGGCCAGAAACAGCGTTTCTCTGTCGCCTCGACCCTAGTCAACGACCCCATATTGCTTTTTCTTGACGAGCCCACAACCGGTCTGGACCCACAGGCCCGGAGGCACATGTGGGAATTGGTCCAGCGGTTCAAATCAGAAGGCCGCACCGTGCTCTTGACGACCCACTACATGGAGGAAGCTGAGGAACTTTGTGACCGGGTGGCAATCATGGACCACGGCAAGATCGTAGCGATGGACCGGCCAGCGGCGTTGGTTGATTCTCTACTGAGCAGAGGGTTCCAGAAAGAGCGTACGGAGAACCTGGCTAACCTGGAAGACGTTTTCTTGGACCTGACCGGCCGGGCGCTGCGGGACGAGTGATGCTGGAAAGTCTATTTCAGACCAATCCCACCATCAGCCTCACCCGCGCATCAATGAGGATATGGTTCCGGGACCGGCAGGCTATCTTCTGGACATTCTTCCTGCCGCTGGTGCTGATATCGGTGTTCGGACTGCTGGACTTCGGCGCCTTCAGGACGGTCGACCTAGGAATCATCGACCGGGCAGATAACGACGCCTCGAGGAAATTGATTGGGGATATTCGTGCCCTGGACACCTTCGACATCTCGGATGATCTTTCCGAGGAAGAAGAGCGGGAAGAATTGCTGGACGGCGAACGTGACCTGGTACTGATCATCGAGCCGGGGTTCGGAGAGGCGCAATCCCCGGTCCAACGCCGGGTGACCGTTATCTATAACCAAGGCCGGGCCCAAGAGTCGGCCGCCGGACAGACCATCATTCAACATGTGCTGGACGAGATTACCTTCGCCGAAGGGAACATATCCGAGCGGTACAGCATCGAGCCCATACCGGTGGACAGCCGCAACCTGAAGTTCATCGATTTTTTGATGCCCGGCGTGGTAGCCATGTCCATCATGCAGATGGGACTTTTCAGCGTGGCGTTTTCATTCGTCCAGTTGAAGAGCCGGGGCGTACTTAGGAGGCTACAAGCTACGCCTATCTTGCCAGCCAGTTTCATCTTTGCCCAGGTTTTCACCCGTCTGTCCGTGTCCATCCTGCAGACTCTGGTGCTGGTGGGCCTGGCGGTGGGGGCGTTCGATGTACACCTGGAAGGCAACCTAGGAATCATGCTATTGCTGGCGCTACTGGGCGGTGGCGTTTTCGTCAGCATGGGTTTCGCAGTCTCGGGCTGGGCACGCACCGAAGATGTAGCCGCTCCGGTGGCCAACGCCATCGCACTGCCCATGATGTTTCTGTCCGGAGTGTTCTTCCCGAGGGACGCCATGCCTGAGCCGCTGCGGGCTGCGGCCGACTTCCTACCGCTGAGCTACCTGACCGATGCTCTGCGAAACGTGGCCGTTGATGGCGCTTCGCTATGGTCGCAGTGGGAGAATGTTCTGGGCCTGACGGTTTGGTTGGCGGTGACCTTCTTCATCGCTGTCCGGTTGTTCCGCTGGGAGTAAAACGTCCTCACACACCTTGACCCTGAATCTAGGGCCAGCCTACAATTCGAAGCAGAAACTTTCCGGTAAAGGCTACTAAACTCACCAGGGCAGATATGTTTGAGAATCTAACAGAACGGTTGACCGGCATCCTGAACAAGCTGACCAGCAAAGGCCGGTTAACCGAATCCGACATTGACGAGGCCCTAAGCCTGGTCCGTCGCTCGCTGCTGGAAGCCGATGTTAATTTCCGGGTCGCACGGGACTTCGTTGCCGCTGTCAAAAAGCGGGCCACCGGCTCTGACGTTCTAGAAAGTCTCTCTCCCGGACAACAGGTCGTAAAGATCGTGCAGGAGGAGTTGACCGAACTCCTCAGCGGCGGCGACAACTCCCTGACCCTCTCCAGTCAACCTGTGACTACGATCATGCTGGTGGGCCTGCAAGGCTCGGGCAAGACCACCACCGCCGCCAAGTTGGCCCTGCACTTGCGCAAGCAGAGCCACAAATCGCTGTT
>VFHF01000235.1 GCA_009392095.1 SAR202 cluster bacterium | reverse complement strand
AAGACGGAACATCAAGCTGCCCAGCCTTAAATACGTCGGCGTCCCCAACACCACAGTCATGGTTAGCGAGGCCTACGCCTTCCACGAGCCTAGCCTCAAAAGCAGGCCCCAAGATTTCGGGGAGATCGTCCGGGCCAGGTTCCGCAGAGGAATGAGCCATGAAAGCACCAAGAGCATTAACCATATGTTTCATAGCCGTCTTACTGCCAGTCAGCTGTAGTGAAACTTCCCGACCAAGCAGTTACGAGTGTATCGGAGAGCCCTGTCCGGGTCTTGATACATCTGTTCCTACGATTGGGACGGCAGTATCATCAGCTTTAGCCACGTACGAGCATCCTGGATTTAAGGCCACAGACGAAGTCTGGGCAGATCGTTGTAGGAAGAACCCCGATTACCGTACTGACGTAGTAAAAAACATGCCCTCTGGGTCTAGTTGCAATGATCTTGGCGCTAAAGAGTAACGATCGTCAAAGCATAAAATTGCTAGATGACTTGGGAGGCGCGAAGTAGACCCAACTCTTCAACCGAAAGACCCAACTCGCCGCCGATTATCTCTGAGTTGTGCTCGCCTAGTGCCGGGGCCGCCTTGCTGCCCTCCATGGGGTTCACCCCGTCTATCAGGAAACCTGGACCCGGGTATTTTAGGCTTCCCGCTTCCGGATGGTCCATCTCCACGAAATAGCTTCGCTCGGCTAGATGGGGTGAGCTTACCACTTGCTGGGGATTCTGGACCAACCCTATGACCAATCCCCGGGCCATGGTTTCCCGCATCAGGTCCAGGTTATTCCACCGGGCCAGCGTCGGGGCCACCAGGCTGTGGAGTTCTTCCCAATTCTCCATGCGGCTCTGCCGGGTAGCGAATTTTGGATCCAGCAACTTCGGCTCCTCGAGAAATTCGGACCAGGCCTCCATCGGTCGCCCTCCGGTTCCGGCGGTGGTCAATGTCACTTCGCCGTCTTTGGTGGACAGGTGCATCCCGTCCATCACATTTCCATCGCTTCCCCCGCGTTTGGGGCTCCGGCCTGTGAAACTGTAAGGATGGATCAAGCCAGAGGGGGTGCTAACGGCGGCTTCCATGGTGGACAGGTCTACGTGCTGACCCTCCCCGGATTGCTGGCGGTGGAGGAGCGCAGCCATTATGGCGATGGCTCCGTTCCGGGCGGCGGTGATTTCCATCTGCTCCAGGGCTGTCCCCATGGGAGGGCGATCCTCTGAACCGGTCACTGCGTGGAGGAAGCCTCCCAATGCTTGGACCACCAGGTCTCCGCCCCGGTAGTCCCGGTAAGGGCCAGTCTGGCCGAAATATGTAACGGAGGAGACGACCAATCCGGGATTCGTTTCTCTCAAGACCTGGTATCCCAAGCCCAGGCTTTCCAGATGTCCCGGTGGATAGCTTTCAATCAGGACGTCCGCATCTGCCACCAGTCGCAGCAGCAACTCACGGCCAAGGGCTTGTTCGATGTCTAAAGTAATCCCCCTCTTGTTTGTGTTGAAAGCCAAGAAAATAGTGGAGCCCTCAAGGTCGGGGACGCCATTTATGAAAGGCGGTTCCCGGCGCGCTGTATCGCCCCAGCCGGGCGGTTCCACTTTGACGGTATCAGCACCCTGGTCGGCCAGCAACTTCGCGCAGAAAGCCCCTGACAGGTTGTTGGCCACTTCTAATACCTTTATATCCGATAAGATATTCATTTCCGTCAAAACCTTAAAATTCTATGGAGAATCGCCTTCCCACCGTATTTGGCTTGCCGTCCGTTATAATCGCCCTGCTTGAGCCTTGAGCCCTTGAGCAGTTACGCCCTAGGGTGGAGTTTCGGTGGGTAGTGGTTGGGTGAAGATTACCCCTTCGTTGGCCATGGTGGCGATCTCCTCATCGGACAATCCGGCAACATCCCGCAGCGTTTCCACATTGTGCTCACCGAGGGCCGCCACATGACGGATGGTAAAGGGAATTTGCGGCATACGGAAAGGACGACCGGCATATTTCCGTTTGCCGGCATGAGGTGCATTGACGTTTTCAAACTCCTCTATGTAACCTCGATCCTTTAGATGAGGATTCGCCACTAGGTCCTCAGCGGTTAACACCGCACCTGCGGCAACGCCATTAATTTGAAGGTGGTTCATTAAATCTTGATCGTCTTTGGTTTGGGTCCAATCTGACAAAAGATCGCCCAAGTGGTGGCGGTGGCGCCAGCGGCCTTGAGCCGTGTCGAAGCGAGGATCGGCTGCCCAGAGCGGCTCATCCATAGCCTGTCTTAGCCTCTGCCATTCTTCATCGCTCGACACTGCGATGGCTATCCAACGGTCGAAACCGCGGCAGGGGAAGATGTTGTGGGGCGACTTCCACATATGGCCACAACCCAGACGAGAGCGAGTAATTCCGCGCTGGGTTTCCAGAATTGCGGGGCCGATGGCCGACACGCCTGTTTCCTGCATGGTGAGGTCGATGCGCATTCCTTTACCAGTCTTGTTGCGTTGATACAGCGCCAGCAACAGGGCATAGGCCACGTTGTTGCCCACCGAATGATCCATGTAGTTATTGCTGGCCCGATGGGACGGACCATTTTCGTAACCGGTGAGGTAAGACATGCCGCAGGAGGCATCCACCGTACGGGCTCGAGAGCCGGCCCTTCGCCACGGTCCGGTATAGCCATAGGCCGTGGAGCTCAAGGTGATGATCTTCGGATTTAGCTTGGCCAGGCTCTCATGATCAAAGCCGAACCGCTCCATGGTGCCAGGCCGGAAGTTATCGGTAACGATGTCGCAATTTTGAGCTAGCTTGAGAAAAGCCTCCTTGCCCTGGGGAGCGGTCACGTCCAGACCGAGGCTCTGCTTGTTGCGAGTGCCAAAGTAGGCCAGATTGCCCCCTTCGTTCCACCATTCCTGGGAGGGCTTCCCGTCTGGGAACGGCCCTGCCTTGCGGTCTTGGAGATGGGCCAAGCTTTCCACGCGAATGACCTGAGCACCCAGGTCAGCCAGGAAAGAGGTTCCCCAAGGCAGCGCGTGAACCTGTTCCAAGGTGAGGACGCGAACACCCTCTAGGATCCGATTTTGCGGCATATTGGCTCTCAAATGGGCGAGTTCGACTGTGAGCTCGTCTCCGGCCCGTGATCAACGGCCCGAAAAGGAAATCCCACTTCCGATTAGAAAAGGGATAGTTGATGAAGTTGTTTAGCTGGGGTGCTTGCCGAACATCATCCAACCGCCACTACTGGGCGTGGTGAAGGCCGCCAACGCAGTTTCGGCTCGTACCGTGACCTGCCGTGGGCCGGCCGATCCGCGAAGCTGTTCGATACTGTCGGTATACATGGCGGTGCGGGTACGGCCGTTCCCCAGATTGCCACCGCTGGAGCTGAAAGGATGCGGACCCTCCACTCTAATGTCGTCCGCGTAAAAGGCGAAAGCGTCTCCTCTATTTACACCGTGCCACTGGAAGGCCTCCAGAAAAAACTGGGACATTACGGAGTAACCGTCATAAGGGTTAAAAATATCAACATCTGCAGGACCTAGTCCGGCGCCTTCATACATTCTCCGGGCGGCGCGGTCCGTCCAGTCTTCTATCTCGTCTAAATCCGGTTGGGTGGTGCGCTGTGTGAAATTATGCTGGGAATGGTTGAGTACGTACACTGGTGGTTGCCGCATATCCCGAGCGCGCTCGGCAGTGGTGACCAGGTAGGCAGCCGAGGCGTTGACCGGCCTATCACAATCAAATATTCGGAGCGGATTCAGAATATACCTGGAATTCACGTAATCCTCGTCGGTAAGTTGAACCATCCCACTGGAGGCATTGTAGCCCCATGGGGTCAAAAGTCCGTTTCGGTGTTGGTTGATCACAAAAGGGGCCAGGTCGTCGTGGGTCCCACCGTATTTTAGGCAATACTGATTGTGAGGGAAGATGTTGATGAAGTCGTTGCCTCCGTGGTTCCCCCAGGGGACCGTCCATTGCCGGGCCTCTTTTGCATAGTCCTCCGCGTTCTCGCCACCGCGGCGATACCTGCCTTCTAGGTTCCCTGTTGGGTATATCACCAAACAGGTGGTGCAAAGCCCATCGCCTACGGACTGGGCCGCAAGACCCATCATTTCACCGATGGTGGGTACGTTGGACGGGGCGTATTTTACGTTAGGCATCTCCATCTGTTTGACAAGCCATTCGGCGTTTATCAGGGTAAGACCCCATTCGGAATCGTAGGGAGCGTCGAAGTAGGGCCGCGGTGCCCAGGTGGAAGAGGTGCCTCCGCTGTTGCCGGCGATATGACTCTCGCAGCAGATGACCCCATCGATCTGGTCTGGGGTAACTCCCGCGTCCTTCATGGCCATATCACAGGCGAGCATAGAGTATGCGCCCAGGGTTTTATCCATGGACGTCTCGTCCCAACGCCGGTCAACGGGGGAATGACCGAATCCAGCCACCGCTACCATGCCCCGGTGCTCCCAGACCCCCATCCCGTCTGTATCTCTTCGCCACTCATATGGAGTTTGCGTAGCCATCACTCACCTTTTCTCATTACAAGAGTCTTTGGAATGGTCCGGCTGGTTAACCCACCACCTGCCATTCGTGGATCAGTTGGTCCGGCCCAACCTCTTCAAAAATCACTTGGACAGCAGCCCCCACGGGGACTTCGTAAGGTGGAACTCCCGGAAGGTTGGAGTAGAAATTAATGCTCGGGTCTTGGTCCAGGGTTATTAGAGCCAAGTTATAGGGCTGATCAGGCATACGCCGGTTCAGCCGGCCATCCTCTATCACGATATAGGTAGATACGTGACCTCTCCCTTCCACATCCTTCCATTCCAGCTTCTCCGCAGAACCGCAGGACAAGCATGCCTGTCGCGGTGGGTATTGGAGCCTGTCGCAAACGGTACAATTTTGCAACAACAACCGTTTCTCGTTGACGGCGTCCCAAAAAGGCTTGCTCAACTCATCGGGAACCGGGATTATCTTGGGCATTTCCCCTCCTGATTATTCGTTAAATGTTAAGACAGAACCCTGGTCTAGTCCAATTTAGACCCACGTGTGGATTCCATTGGGTGATTGCTGAACCTTGATTGCCCTCACCAACTGCGCCTTGCGCTTCGGCCACATGAGAGAAAGTCAATTAGCTATCGTGTCGTCGCTATTATCTGAACTCGGAACTTGTGCCAACGCCACTTACGAAGCCGTACCCTTAATTTACAACACGACTTAATAATTTCCATACTAATATTACTCTCAAATCCTTTGCCTTGGTCAGGCACCATGAGCATCGAGGAGGATTTCCAAAACCTACCCCTTCGATACCGGGAACTGTACCTACGATTCCGGAAGGAGCACGATCTATGTAGTGAGGCTATGATGCCCCATCTGGAGTACCGCATTGACCTAGATTTCGAGTGGTCACCCGGGAGGGCCACCAATGCCTGACCGGAGACAGATCAGCGTTTGATGCCTACGTCCCTTTCTCATCTGATGGTAATAAAAGGAGAACATTGTTCATGCCAGACGACCCTATTTCTGAAGCCTCAGGAGTCGAATTACATCGACGCTTTGATGCCCTGGGAACGTAATTTTCTAGAAATAATACCTAGACACCATCTCTGCAACGCACGCCGGTTTTTCTTTTCCTTCGATTTCTATGGTTA
>VFHF01000234.1 GCA_009392095.1 SAR202 cluster bacterium | reverse complement strand
AAACTCAGCCCGCATCAGCATCTTGGACAAGAAGGGCGGCGTATTGTCGCGGTTCAATTGCCGCGGTTCCGGTCACGGCAGTTGGATCGATTCACGAGGCGACATATACCTGGCGGGTGTTCCCGACGCCATCGACAAATATGTCCGAAAGGGATAACGCTTGTGTGGATTAGCGATATAAATCAAGGCTGTTGGGTATTCCACTAGTAATCTAAAATTACTAGGACGAACATCATGTCAGCCGAGAACAAGGCAGTTGAGCATTGGGGCCTGGCCAACGCCATGACGATGATGCAGCAACTAGGCATGATACCGGAGAATTAAACTCAGTATGCCTGAAACTAACGACCAACCGGATATGGAACCGGCGATTCAAGAGCTTAAGAATATTAGAGAGACCCTCTCACCGGACGAGTGGAGAGACGCCCGGATCTATCGCCACATCGACGAATATAAGCTGGACTACACGCTGATCGCCACCAAGATCAGCTCAGGCCAGGTCCATTACTACGTCCCGGATACGGGCGTATTCGAGCCCTTGAAGCTTCAGGGGTAGCAGCGTAAGTCAGTATTAAAAAGAAAAGCCAGGGGTAAAATACCCTGGCTTTTCTTTTTAATAAACGCTACGGGCCTAGTCGTCGGCAGCAGCGGGGGTGGCCTGATCCCGTGACCGGTCTTCGGCCGGGTCGTAGGCCTGGTGGTCGGATGCCTTGCACCAGTGCGGAAATTTGACAGTCGGACCGCCCCATTTAGAATAGAATGTGCAAGAAAACACATACAGCCAGTAACATCAAATCGGGAGAATCCAAATGATTACCAGGTTCGGGTCGCTCTATGCCGGACACGTTGACCTAGACGATGTCGGGTATGACGCAACACCGGTCAATGACCGTCGATTATCAGACGAGAGATTAACATCAGTATTTCCCAAGGCGCAGGCCATCGCCGTCAAAATGGACGAACTGGGCTACGACACATTTTGGTCGGCCGAACACCACTTCCAGCACGAGGGCTACGAGTGCATCCCAAACCTGTTGATGATGTACGTCCACCTGGCCCACCTGACCAAGAATCTCCGCTTCGGCTGCGGCTTCAACGTCAATCCCATGTGGCACCCGCTGCGACTGGCGGAAGACTATGCCACCGCCGACATCCTCACTGGCGGACGGGTCATCTTTGGCGTGGGCCGGGGATACCATTCGCGGGAAGTGGATACCTTTGGCGTGCCCAGCACCAACACCGACAACGACGCCAACCGAGAGATCTTCGAAGAGCAAGTCGAGATAATCATGAAGGCGTTCAACGAGGAGTCATTCTCCCATCAGGGTAAGCATTACACCTTGCCACCAGAGGTGCCCTACCGGGGATACACTCTCAAAGAGATCACGCTAGTCCCACGCCCACGCACCCTGCCGGTAGAGACTTACCAGCCGATGGTAAGCGCCAGCCAGCGGGCAATGGACTTCATGGCCAAGCACGGAATCAAAGGTATCGTCGGTGGCGGCGCCGCTACCGGTGGGGCCTCAGATTCGGTCGTCAAGCAATGGCAGGAAACCTTGGCCAAACACGGACGGGAGACCGAGTTGGGCGGCGATCTGATCGTAGGCGTTTCCACCTTCATCGACGATACCGAAGAGAAAGCTAAGAAAGGGGTGAAACGTTACTTTGAAGAAAACATGAAGATGTTTGCTCCCCTCGGATTCGTCCGGGGCCTATCTGATGACCAGATCACGGCGTTAGGACGAGGGTCTGCTGCACGGTCGGCGGGCTTGCCGACCATCGAAGATGCCATCAAAACCGGGGCGTGGCTGGTCGGACCTCCCGAGTTGGTCACGGAACGGCTGATGGAACTTCAAGACCGGTTCCCGGGGCTCCGAGAGGTCAACGTTGGAGCGTCCGTTATGAGCACCGAGCAATCGATTATCCTGGAACAACTTGAGTTGTTCGGGAAAGAAGTCATGCCCAAATTCAAGAGTCAGAGCAATTAGAGCCCTCTTCTAACACCTTTGATGTATCCTATATATAAGCCATGTTCATAAGTGAGATTAACCACGGTTCATGCACCCAAGGAGGTAACGCCGGATGGCCAGTAGCAAAGTCCGCCTAACTGAACTGTCCCACTGCGCCGGTTGAGCCGCCAAGCTTAGCCAAGAGGACCTGGTCCAGGTCCTGAAGCACCTCCCCATGGTCAGCCACCCTGACCTTTTGGTGGGCAACGACACAGGGGACGACGCGGCCGTCTACCGGCTGGATGACAACACCGCCATCATAGTGACGGTGGACTTCTTCACGCCCATCACCGACGACCCCTACGAGTTCGGATTGGTGGCCGCAGCCAACTCTTTAAGCGATGTTTACGCCATGGGCGGGAAGCCCCTGGTGGCCCTGAACGTGGTCGGATTCCCCGCCGAGCTGGCAGTGGATATGCTGGGCGACGTTCTGAAGGGCGGCTACGACAAGGCCATGGAGGCCAACTGCCTGATCGTTGGCGGACATACGGTGGACGACGCCGAACCCAAATACGGACTTTC
Source organism: SAR202 cluster bacterium (assembly GCA_009392095.1). Classification (GTDB taxonomy): domain Bacteria; phylum Chloroflexota; class Dehalococcoidia; order Lucifugimonadales; family UBA3495; genus UBA9611. Next base: position 5,987 of record VFHF01000234.1, on the reverse strand, counting down.
GGTAGTCGGCCTGATTGAACCGGGGAAAGAGGTCTCCAACGCCAACGCCCAGCCCGGGGATATCTTGGTCCTTACCAAGCCGATCGGCACGGGAATCATCACTACTGGGGTTAAGCAAGGAATAACCCCCGACGCCATCCTGGAAAAAGCCGTGGACACCATGGCCGAATTGAACAGAGGCGCGGCGGAAGCCATGATGCGGGTGGGAGTGAACTCCTGCACCGACATCACCGGATTTGGCTTCATGGGCCACCTGAGAGGGATGGTCCGCGGCAGCGGCACCAGCGCCCGCATACGCGTGTCCGACGTGCCGGTGCTCCCCGGCGTTTGGGACTTGTTGGAGAAAGGCACCGTCCCCGGAGGCACATTCCGCAATATGTCGAGCGTGTCCGAAGACATGGACTGGGACGACGAGGTAACCGACCAAGAGCGCCTGCTGATGTGCGACGCCCAAACCTCTGGCGGCCTCTTGATTTCGGTGCCCAAACCCAAGTTGGAACAGCTTTTGTCCGAGCTTGATGCCTCAGGAGTGGGAACCAAGGCGATAGTGGGCAACATCACCGCTGAAAACCCAGGGCGTATCAGGGTATCGGCCTAAACACAAAGTCGATTCTCTTTGACACACAGTATTCGGGTGCTAAACTGGGGACTCTGGTCCAATATGGCCCGAGAGCGGCTTACCATGGCATTTCAGTCGGAGAGCCACATCAGATGAAGCGACCTGACCAAGTGAAGACGGCTCCCGATCAAGGCATGGGCGACCGGGTTCCCCCCGGTCAATTCCTCACAACCAAGTTTCCAGTCCTCACCTACGGCCCCGAACCCAAGGTCGATATCGACAACTGGGAAATTCGAATCTTCGGACTGGTTGAGCGGGAGATAACCTTGAACTGGGAGCAGTTCTCGGCCCTGCAATGGACGACCACCCTGGCCGACTTCCACTGTGTTACCCAGTGGAGCCAACTGGATAACACCTGGGAAGGCGTGACTTTTAGCGACCTGATCGCACCCACCGGACCCAAACCAGAAGCCAAGTTCGTCATGGCCCACTGCTACGGTGGCTACTCCACCAACCTGCCTCTCTCCCTCGCCATGGACGAAGGCTTGCTAGCGCACAAGCAGGACGGCGACCCACTGGGCATGAGCCACGGCTGGCCTCTGCGGCTGATCGTCCCTAGTATCTACGCCTGGAAAAGCGCCAAGTGGGTCAACGGCATCGAGTTGATGGCCAATGACCGCCCCGGATTTTGGGAGCAGCGCGGCTACCACAACGAAGGCGATCCCTGGAAAGAAGAACGATTCTGGCCTGAACTGACAAAATAGTCATTGAGTAATCATCGCATCAAAAACGGGGCGGCTTTCTTACCGCCCCGTTATGGTTTAGCCAAAACCCTGTGATTAGGCGGCTTGGCGAACCTTTTTCTGACGCTTCTTGGCGGCCTTAGGCGCGTCAATCACGAAAGTCTTTCCAGCCAACGTATGCGAGTCCTCCGACGACACATCCTTTAGATAGCCGCATTGCATACAGCTCACGTACTTGCCGTGGATATCCTCCTCCGCGTTTAGATCACCGTTACACTTTGGACATTCCCTCAGATACATCATGATTAACCTCCTTTTACCGGTTGCCGGGTAGTCTCGATCTGGCGCCGATTCAACACAGGCATTCACCGGATAATCTAAAGTCATGTAATGCAGAATGATATACTTAAGTTGACACGACTCGTATCAGACCGTATCATATGGTAAATCGCTGGTCAACAACTTGGCCGAAAGTCGCTGATGCGGGGTTCTTATGAGCCAACAACATAGACCCAGAATGGAAGACCGTCGTGTAACACCGGGTTGGATGCCACCTCCGCGCCCAGAGAATACGGACCTGTCACCCACCCAGCCTGCCGACACCGAAGAAGCGGACCGGGATGCGGTCCTTGAGGTCCAGGGCGTCTACATCATCAGCGTGGCTGCACGGATCCTAGACATGCATCCCCAAACTCTGCGAAAGTACGAGAGACTGGGTCTGATCAACCCGGGCCGGACCATTGGCATGCTGCGGCTTTATTCCACGGAGGACATCAGAAAGGTCCGGCTGATCCGGTATTTGTCCGACGAGTTGGGCTTGAACCTGGCCGGAGTGCAATTTGCCCTAGCTGCCTTTGACAACATGTCTACAATCAAGCAGCGGATCAACGGACGGCTTGAGGGTATCCCGGCGGCCCAACAGGTGGTACAAGAAGAGATGGACCTTTTATTCGACAGCCTGAACCTGCCGGTGGGACGTTAAAGCCGGCGCCAAATAATCTTATCCGACCCATAATTTAATCTCACCTAAGGAAATGCCCAAATGGCGAAAGGACCGAGTGAATCAGACGGCCACCCAGAAGAACCGGATGGCCAACCCGACAATCAGCCTGAAAACCAAGCTGGAAGCCAGGGGCTTGAAAAAGAACTGGAAGAACTTCTGGCCGAGGCCGGAGTTGACTTGGACAGCCTCCCGTTGGAGGAGCAAGTAAATGCCTTGAAGTCCAGTCTGGAGCTGGCGCAGAAAGAAGCCGCCGAAAACCTGGACACCGCCCAGCGCGCCCAGGCTGAGATGGTCAACTTCAAGCGTCGGACCGACGAAGACCGCATCGCTAACGCTAAATATGCCAACAGCCGGCTGATCGCCAATGTCCTCCCGGTATTGGAGGAGCTTGAGCTGGCCATCAGTCATTCCGAGGGCGCCGCCGATGTGAATGACTCTTTGCTGGAAGGGATCAAGCTGATTCAGCGTAAACTTACCACCGTGCTAGAATCCGAGGGCGTAGCGGCAATCGAGGCCGTGGGACTCATGTTCAACCCCTTGGAGCACGAAGCCCTGGGCACGGAAGAGACGATTGAGTGCGAATCTGGCTATGTCACCCAGATAATCCGGCCGGGTTTTCGCCTGCACGACCGGGTAATCCGCCCGGCACAGGTGATGGTGGCCATGGCTCCCAAAGACCCATAAAGATAACCAAAAACCCAAAGCGGTCCGATAACATCAATATAGTCACCGGCGCGTGAGAGATTAGGAGAAACCATAATGGCTAAAGTCCTGGGAATCGACCTCGGCACAACCAACTCGGTAGCGGCAATCATCGAAGCCGGTGAACCCGTGGTCGTGGAGAACGCTGAAGGCGGCCGCATCACCCCGTCCGTCGTTGCACTGAACACCAAAACCGGAGAACGTTACGTTGGCCAAGTCGCCAAGCGGCAGGCAGTAACAAATCCGGAGAACACTCTTTTTTCCGTGAAACGGCTCATGGGCCGGCAGTTCAAGGACGCGGAGATTCAGAACGCAATGGCCAAGCTGCCCTACAAGGTCGTGGCCGGACCCACCGGAGACGCCATGGTGCAGTTGGGCGAAGAATCCCACGCCCCGCCCCAGATCTCTGCTTTTGTGCTGCACAAGATTAAACAGGACGCAGAAGCCAAGCTGGGGGAGAAGATAACCCAAGCTGTGATCACGGTCCCGGCCTACTTCAACGACGCCCAACGCCAAGCAACCAAAGACGCCGGCACCATCGCCGGGCTGGAAGTGCTGCGCATCATCAACGAGCCTACCGCATCTTCTTTGGCCTACGGGCTGGACAAGACCAAGACCGACGCCACCATCGCGGTGTTCGACCTTGGCGGAGGGACGTTTGACATCACAATCCTCCAGATGGGCGACGGCGTATTTGAAGTTAAGTCCACCAACGGCGACACATTCTTGGGTGGCGACGACTTCGACCAACTCATACTGGAATGGATGATCGACGAATTCAAACACGAAACCGGCATCGACCTGGCCGCCGACCGCATGGCTTTGCAGCGGCTGCGTGACGCCGCGGAACGGGCCAAGGTAGAGCTGTCCAGCGTCCTTGAGACAGAAATCAACCTGCCCTTCATCACCGCAGACGCCAGCGGCCCGCAGCATATGGTCAAGACACTGAGCCGCGCCAAGCTGGAACAATTGGTCTCTGATTTAGTCGACCGGACCGAAGGCCCCTGCCGCCAGGCATTGACCGACTCCGGATTAAACGCCAGCGCCATCGACGAAGTGATCATGGTGGGTGGCATGAGCCGCATGCCGGCCGTCCAAGAAAAGGTCAAACAGGTCTTTGGCAAAGAGCCGAACAGGAACGTTAACCCCGACGAAGCCGTGGCCATGGGCGCCGCCATCCAGGCAGGCATCTTGGCCGGTGAAGTCGATGATATCGTGCTTCTGGACGTCACCCCCTTAACGCTTGGGCTGGAGACTTTGGGCTCTGTGATGACCACCCTCATCTCCCGGAACACGACCATCCCAACGAAGAAGAATGAAACGTTCACGACCGCGGCTGAGAGCCAGACCACGGTGGACATCCACGTCCTTCAGGGTGAACGCTCCATGGCCACGGACAACAAGTCCATCGGCCGCTTCATGCTGGACGGGCTGCTGCCCGCACCCAGGGGCATTCCGCAGATCGAGGTCACTTTCGATATCGACGCTAACGGCATCTTGAGCGTATCGGCCCAGGACAAAGGGACCGGCAAAGAGCAGAAGATCGTCATTCAGTCGGGCTCGGGTCTGGACAAAGATGACATCGAACGGATGGTTAACGAGGCCGCCCAGAACGAGGAAGCAGACCAGGTGCGGCGCGCCGAGGTTGAGACCCGTAACCAGGCCGATTCACTGGTCTATAGCACCGAGAAACTGTTAGAAGATAATGCCGACAAGGTTCCCGAAGAACTCAAGACCGAGGTCCAGGGTATGATCGACACGTTGAAGGCCGCCATCGCTGCCAACAACACGGCTGAGATGCAGTCCGCGACGACTGAGCTCAGTAGCGCTATGCAGCGGGTGGGCGAAGCAGTGTACAGCCAAACCGCTGGGGACGCAGAAGGCGGGGCGGGGCCTGAAGACGGGACCGGTACAGACGCCGGCGAAGACGGCGCGTCCGACGACGACGAGGGAACCGTTGAAGGTGAGTTCCGGGAAGTTTGATCCGGAGCTTAACAGGATGTTTAACCGGAATTCCGGTCGGGCGGTTTGACCGTAGTATCAATCATAAGAGAATATTTAGGTGGGAATAGGGTCGAATTCTCTGAATATCCACCTAAATTCCCGAGATAAACACAACATTGATAGGTATTATGTTATTTAAGGAAACTGGTCTGCTATAATCATAGTTGTAGCTAGGTGATTCTTAAGAGTATCTACTCCCCAGTTTGGACCGGCCTTTGAGAGATTGAAGGCGCAGGCCAATGGAGGAAGCATGAGCGAACAAGACCAAGCAGATCCTGAGGTTCTAGGTAGCGGAAACACCGAAGAGGTGATGCCGAACCTGGATTCCGACATAGATTCTCCCGTTGCCGACAACGATTGGCGCCTGGTAGGTACCGATAAGGACCTGACACCCCTCCAGTATCATTACTTGAGTCTGCTGCAGCGCTTGGTAACGCTGAAGAACTCCTATCAGACCGACGCCGATTACGAGTCTTGGATGATGGACGCTCTCAACAAGTCCATCTATTCGACTTTGCGTGACTGCATCGAAGCCAACGTGGGCGATGAAGCCAAAGAACTGCTGAATCGCGAGCAACACGTAAACTAAGGGATTTAAAACCGGTAACTAGAAAAGAGGGCGGTGGATTAGGCCACCGCCCTCTTTTTCGTCGAAGCCGGAGCGTCTCGATCGTCTGAAGATTGCTACGGCTCTCTCCCGGTAGAGCGGTCGTATTTCCCCGGGGAATCGTCGGATAGATACCTCTCTTCCAGTTCCCTATGCTTCGCCACCTGGACGCCGCCAATCTTCAAGTCGCCGGTCAAGTATGGGTTCTCCTTATGCTGTTTCTGGAAGTCATCCCAGGCGCTGGTGACTCGCTCCATGGAACCTTCGATGAAGTCGTCGAGGGCCACATAGGTGACATCGTGGGTGAGCCTGGCCATCCAGAGAAGATTTATACCTAAGTTGAGCAACTCTTTTTTTGGAGAGCAGCGG
>VFHF01000233.1 GCA_009392095.1 SAR202 cluster bacterium | reverse complement strand
AGCAATTATAGAAACCGCCAATTCAAGGGTCAAGACTGTCAGGCTCAAGCACCATTTTTCACCGGTTTAGCGTAGCTCGTTCGGAGCCTGTCCGTGACAGGCAAAGATCGCTTTCGAACACACGTTTTGATCACGTTAATATGTCACTTACCAAATAAAAGATTATGAGCTGTCCAAATCTGACTAAATCTACGACTAACTCCGCAAATCTACAGGACAGACCTGATTGATATGAATCTTGAATTGGCTCCGCCCCAAAGCCTGTATCAAATGCCGAGGTGACCTAGCAGCCGACTTTGGCGATTGGCTTTGCCTGCAATGCGGCACCTACTACTATACTGGTTTGTACCAAGCCCACGCCCATATAGACACAACCGCAGGAGTGCCGGAATCGCCACGGCCAGCCACGCCCGACGATTCCGGGCAGAAGTCGTTGGGCGCTTGTCAACCGGACTTTGTTGCCGTAGTCGCGGTTGTTTCGTTACAAATGTTACCGTCGAAGTTCCGCCTTTGCTGGCCTTAGACGCGGGCGTGAGAGAAACCGGCTGAGCGGTGTTCAAGAATGGCGAGGTGATTGAAAGCGGGGTCACCGGTCTTTCAACTCGTCGCCATCTGGATCAGGTCTCTGGAGTCATTGGGGAACTCTTCCACGACCAACACTAACTGCAGGGCCGGGTTTTCCAGGAAATACTCCAACCCTTAGAATCCCTTTTGCTGTGCCTGGATCAGTGGCGAATTTTGGCCTCCGCCGAAATATTGTTCTTTCTGAAATCACCAATCTCTGACATTATTTTGTCTTGCGCCTCTGGGTCCCGTTGCACTGGCTATTCTTATCTCCCTTGGGCTTTGTTATAAACTTGTTGATGCACCGGCAATGATTTTGATGCGCCTCGAAATTTTTGCCCAGCCAGGCGTGTATAATAAGCCCGTCCCAGCCTCGTAGGCCCAGGCGTAAAATCGACCGGTTGATTCGAGAGACTAATTCCTCGAAGACCCGTTACCATCGGAGGCACCATGCCCATCATTCAACGTCCCTATGTACCACCTGACGATCAGATTCCCAATGAGAATTCGTACGTTAATCCGGGTGTCAGTCAAAGTGAGCGCACCGGTGACGGCAATGCCCCCGAAAGCGGCTCCCTTGACCCCATCACGTTCTACAGCGACTCCATGCACATCTTCAGCAGCCTATATTCCGCAGTGCTGTTTTTCGGCGAGCAGATGGAAGAGAGGGAGCCCATACTTCGGGCCCGCATCAAGGTGAGCCCTCAGATGCTCAAGGCAATCGCCCTGCTGACCACCAAACACGTAAAAGAGTACGAAAACGCCGTTGGACCTATCACCCTGCCAGACCAGGTATATGCTGCCTGGGACTTGGAAGGCGCAGAAGAGGGAGAAGACGGGCATGCCGCAGGATGAGGACCGTCCTTTAGCCGAGGACATCACCACACCGATCAAGATTCAACCTGGCGTGGACCACTCCGCGCCGGACGATTGGAGTTGGAAGTACATCTCCACCAGCCAACCGAACGCAGCTGAATTCCATATCAGTCACTCGGAGTCCACCCGGGTTTTGATTGACGTGCTTCGTCCGTCGGACAGCGCCGACGACGCAAATTTCGTTCTGAGCAAAGAAATTCCCATCGTGATTTTGGACAGCCTGGACAAGTACTGGGCAACGGAATCGAAGACACGCCTGCCCCTGGCCGGTGTCCGTGTGCCGGTGGAGGGAGATACGGTAGCTGAAGCCAAACGGGCTTTGGCTGCGGACCTCGGCGCACAACTACGCCTGCTGTTGCTGCTGTCCAGCTCCCACAAAGGAAAGATCGCGCCGGCCCTGTTGGAGAACCTGAAGTACCTGTCTTCCTGCATGGAATCCGGGTCCAACAGCTCTTAGTCTGCCGCCAGACGCTCCCGCACCGCAGCCACGACACCGTCCAATGGCACATTGCCAGCCTCGGAATCGGTCCTGCCTTTGATCTCCACCACACCGGCTTTCAGATTGCGCGGGCTGACCACCAACCGAACGGGCAATCCCATCAGATCGGCATCGTTGAACTTTACCCCCGCAGCCGCGTCCTCACGGTCGTCGAATAGCACTTCGATGCCCGCATCTTGTAATTCGCCGTACAACTTTTCCGCGGCCTCGGCGACTTCCCCGGTGGCGATATTCAGTCCCACCAGATGCGCCTGATACGGTGCGATTGGGATAGGAAAAACGATACCGTTCTCGTCGTTGTTCTGCTCCACCGCCGCCGCCAGCAGCCGCCCCACGCCGATTCCATAGCAGCCCATGGTGATGGGATGCTGCTGCCCTTCGCTGTCCAAGAAATCCGCACCCAGGGCTTCACTGAAGAAAGTCCCCAGCTTGAAGATATGGCCCACTTCGATCCCTTTGGTGGAATCCAAAACGTGTCCGCAGCGTGGGCAAAGCTGTCCAGGTTGGGCCAGAGCTATATCAGTCACGATATCTGCCTGGAAGTCTCGAGGGTAATTGGCTCCCTTGAAATGGGTGTCCGGTTTATTGGCGCCTACCACGAAGTTGCTGCCACTGGTGATGGATACATCGGCCACTCGTTTGATGTTTTCCAGACCAATCGCTGACGCGGACCCTGCAACCAGACCTGCTGCCTTGACCTCGTGGTCTTCCGCCAACCGCAGGTCGTGCGACTGAAGGGCGTTCTTAAGTTTGACCTCGTTCACGTCCAAATCGCCCCTGATGGTGACGAACAGGGGTTCACCGTCGGACATATAGAAGACTGCCTTCAAGGTTTTGGACTCGGGCACACCAAGGAACTCGGCCAGTCCCAAAATGGTCTTGATGCCCGGAGTGACGACCTCTTCCAACGCCTCTTCGGGTTCTGCCTTCACTTCGGGGTGGGTCGATTCGGCCTTCTCAGCGTTGGCAGTATAGGAACAAGAAGGACAGGTGATAACGGTGTCCTCGCCAGTGTCGGTGGCCAGCAGAAACTCGTGGGAGTCTTTGCCACCGATGGCCCCGCTATCCGCCTCAGCCATCACCACGGGCAAGCCGCAGCGCCTGAAGATATTGCGGTAGGCCTGGGCCATAGCCTGGTAGCTCTCGTCTAGGCTTGCCTCGTCGGCGTTGAAGCTATAGGCGTCCTTCATGTCGAACTCACGAACGCGAACCAGGCCGGCCCTAGGGCGTGGTTCATCCCTGAACTTGGTCTGGATCTGGTACAAAATCAATGGCAAATCTCGGTAGCTCTGGACGTTGGCTTTGACCACGTTGGTGATCACTTCTTCGTGGGTCGGCGCCAGCACCATGGGGCGGCCCCGCCGGTCCTGCAGAGAAAACATGTTGTCGCCAAAGGCCTTTCGCCGTCCCGTCTGCTCCCATAGCTCTTGAGGCTGCAATGCCGGCATCATCAACTCTTGCCCACCAGCGGCGTCCATCTCTTCCCGGATGATGTTTTCTATCTTGCGCAGCGACCGGAGGGCTAGCGGCAGGTATGAATAAACCCCGGCGGCAACCTGGTGGATCAGTCCGGACCGGAGCATCAGCCTATGGCTGGCCGTTTCGGCGTCGGGAGGGTCGGACCGTAGGGTCTTGGAGACCATCCGGGAGAATCTCATGTTTGGGCAAAGCCCCCTTGGAAATATTGGAATCGCCAGAGCCAAACCATTATAGCGACTGACACAGGACAAGTGGGGACGGCGTACCCGAATAGAGGCATTTCCGAATGCCAAAAAGACCCTGGAATGACGAAAGCAAAATGACCGAGCGGGAGCGGTTAGTCGTCGGCGGGCACAGACGTTTTTTCCACCTCTTCCATGAGGGCGGTCAACATCTCGGCCTCAGGCACCACGCGGACCTTCTCGCCCTTGCGGAATATAACTGCACGACCCGCTCCAGCGGCAATCCCTACGTCGGCGTCCTTTGCCTCGCCGGGCCCATTGACCTCGCATCCCATGACGGCGACGGTGATCTCTTTGTTTCCTTTTTTGAGCAGCGCGTCCACATCGTTGGCCAACTTAACCACGTCAACATCGGCCCGGCCGCAGCTGGGGCAGGCGACCAATACCGAGCCCTTCTTGCGCATGTTGAGTGACTTCAATATCTCATAGCCGGCGGCGACCTCTTCGGTCGAATCTCCGCTCAATGAGACCCTGATGGTGTCGCCGATTCCGCTGTAAAGAAGCACGCCTAATCCCACCGATGTGCGTATTGAACCGGCCATCGGAGTGCCGGCCTCAGTGATGCCCAGGTGCAACGGATAAGGCATCATTCCAGCCAGACGGGTATACGCTTCCACGGTTGTGGGAACGTCGAAGGCCTTCATGGAGATCTTAATCTGGTCGAAGTCCTGTTCTTCCAAAAGGCTGATCTCCCATAGCGCTGTCGCCACCATGTGGTCGACCGCACTGTAGTCGCCTTCCTTGGCGTCCTGGGCCTTGGGAAGGGCATTTACCAGATCCATGTGCCGGGAAAAGCCTCTAGTTCGGCCGATACCGCCAACCGGTGGCAGGCTGCCGAAGTTCACGCCGATTCGGATTGGAACGTTGCGTGCCTTGGCCGCTCGGACCACTTCACGCACCTGGTCTTCATTGCGCAGGTTCCCGGGATTCAAGCGGAGGCAGTCGATACCGCCTTCCAAGCAGGTTAGGGCAAGTTTGTAATGAAAATGGATATCGGCGATGAGCGGGATGTGAATCTGTTTCTTGATCTCAGCCATGGCATCCGCCGCTTCGGCGTCGGGCACGGCGCTCCGAATCAATTCACAGCCCGCCTCTTCCAACTCATGAATCTGTTTGACCGTGGCCTTCACGTCTCTGGTATCGGTCTTGGTCATGGATTGGACCGTAACGTCCGCTCCGCCGCCTACCTTAACACCACCTACATAGACCGGCTTGGTTACTCGACGTTTACTCATTATTCTCATCCCTCGACAAATAAATCGAAGAAATTAAATTCGCTTGATATCACGCCTGAAAGGACATACCTCGCTACCCAATGCGAAGGCACGCTAATACTACACGAATGAGGGAAAAGGTTCCAGAGTAAGATGGACCCGATAGGCGCGGATTACCCGAAGGGTGTGCTCCTAAAGAACGTGCTTCAATAAAAGCTATCCGAGGAAACTCCGGCCATCGAGCAAACGTCCCACGTCGTTCACGCTCACCAGCACGATACCGCCCATCAATATCGCGAACCCAATCAGGTGGAGCATGCCTTCTCTGTGGGCCGGTATCTTTTTGCCGCGGCGCGCCCATTCCAGCACCACAAAGAGTATCCGGCCACCGTCCAGCATGGGTATTGGCAGAATGTTCAAGATGGCCAGGTTGATGCTGAGCAAGATGCCAACGCCGAACCAACCATACCAGCCGCCATCCTGGGTTATCTCCCCGGTGACCTGGGCTATACCGATGGGCCCCGAGAATTCAGGTGACGATCCCTCGCCGATTGCCCCGCCCAGGGCTTGTTTAACCAACACCAGCATCTCCCAGGTGTTGACGAAACTGTTGGGAATGGCCTCCCAGATGGGGTCCGACCTTTTTACGATCTCGACGTCTTCTAGACTGGGGAATACGCCCACCAGCCACCGGTCTGACTCAGTGTCGAATCTGGGACGAAGGTGCAGCAGCAGTTCCTGGTTGTCTCGTTCTACCAACATCTCCATCTGGGACCCGCCGTTCAAATTGATCTCTCGGGTGAAATCCAACCGGTTCTCGATATCCCGGCCATTGGCCTTGATAACGACATCCCCAGCCTGCACCTGCGACTCGAATGCAGCCGTGTTCTCTCCGACCTCTTGAATGACCAGACGTCCCACCGCGACTTCCTGGGGAATCATCAGTAAGACAGTAAAGATCAGCAGCGGCAGTATGGCGTTCATGAACGGTCCCGCGACCAAAACAAGGAAACGGGTGCCGGTGCCCTTGCCGGCCAGGCTACGGGGAACGTTGGGGTTAGCCTCACCGGCCAGGCGGACAAAACCTCCGATGGGCGCCCAGTTAACTGAATAAAGCATGTCCGCCAGAACCATAGATCCGTTTTCAACGTAGCGTATCTTGCCTTCATGCTTCAGGAGGTCCTCTTCACCGGGACGTTCTTCATCCGGTTCTTCCGCTTCTCCCTTGGCCAGCTTCTTGCTTGACTCGATCACCCGGGCCACCAGGTTCCCCTGGTCATTCTCGGCGGACCTTACTTTAATCTTCAGGCCTCGGCCCAGGTCTTCCGAGCCGGATAGGCCAACGTACCGGGTCGCGCTGTCGACAAGCACAAGCGTGTTTCCGGTGTAGACACCAAAAGCGCGTGGCGGGAATCCAACACCAAATTCCAGCACCTTCACTCCCATGGCGCGGGCGGTAGCGAAATGGCCAAACTCATGAATGACCACTAAAAGTATGAGCAGTGGCACTAGGGAGCCGACGGCTATGAGGACTGTTTCCATGCTTAATTACTATTCATATTCAGATATGGCGATAGGTACTACGGCTTGTAGGCCATTAAGGTTTTCTACCCGCCGGTAAGCTCGGTTGCTCTTCCCGTGGCCCAACGGTCTGCTTCCAAGAAATCCTCTCCTTTGTCTCCTGGCAATGACTCGTGTTCGGTCAAGACCCGGTCGATGATCTTGTGAATGTCGGTAAACCCAATCTTAAAATCCAAGAACGCCTGGACCGCCACCTCATCGGCCGCGCTAAGCGCAGCCGGATAGGTGCCGCCCTTCTTGCCAGCGGAGACCGCCAGTTCGAAGCACGGGAAGCGCCCTGGTTCCATCGGCTCAAAGGTCAGCATGTGGGAATTCGTCGTGTCCAGTCTGGGTATCATCGTGTTGGGCAGGCGCTTTGGGTAGAACAGCGCGTACTGGATGGGTAACCGCATGTCCGGTGGCCCCATCTGTGCCTTGACCGATCCATCCGCGAACTCAACCATGGAATGGATGGTGCTTTGTGGATGGACCACCACTTCGATCCTCTCCCAGGGCACGCTGAACAACCAGTGCGTTTCAATAACTTCAAACGCCTTATTCATCAACGTCGCAGAGTCTATCGTTATTTTCTTGCCCATCTTCCAGGTCGGGTGCTGGAGCGCCCGCTCCGGTGTCACTCCCTCCATTTCTTCCAACGGCGTGGTGCGGAAAGGCCCACCCGAGGCTGTGATCAACAACCTGAGGATCTCATTGTCCTCGCCACGCAAACATTGCCAAATGGCGCTGGGCTCGCTGTCCACCGGGAGGACTTCGCCGCCGTAGAGCGCTGCATACTCTTTGATCAGTCCGCCGGCCATCACGATTGGCTCCTTGTTGGAGAGAGCAACGGACTTTCCTGCTTTAAGCGCGTTTAGAGTCGGCACCAGCCCCACGCTGCCCATCAGAGCCACCATCACTTGGTCAACGTTATCCAGGGACACCATGTCTTCCATGGGCGTAAATTCCATGCCCGGAAATCCCTGGGCTGGAGGGTTGATACAATAGACGTGCTTGGGCCTGAACTCTTTGACCTGCTCTTCAAAGAGTTCTAGGTTGTTTCCCGCGGCCAGACCGATCACCTCGAACTCATCCGGAAACGCCCGGACGATGTCCAAGGTTTGGCGGCCGATGGACCCAGTAGAACCAAGTACCACGATTCTTTTCATTATCAGTTAACTCGTCTATGGACGCTCGCGAATCAAGGTGTAACCACCGCAACCAGCAAATAATAAACAGCGGGTATAGTCAACAAGATGCTATCCAACCGGTCCAAAATACCGCCGTGTCCCGGAATTATACTACCTGCGTCCTCCACGTCTGCAATGCGTTTTAGCTTGGACCCGATCAAGTCGCCCCATTGGGCAACCACGCCTATCACGGCCCCGATGACCGCTTGTTGCCACACCGACACACCCAGGTCAAACACCAGTCCCAACGCCAGAGCGGCACCCACCGCAGATGCGAACCCACCGATACTTCCTTCCCACGTCTTGTTGGGACTGATACTCGGAACCATCGGCCGGCGTCCCACAGTTCGTCCCACCAGATAAGCGCCCGTGTCCACCGCGAAGGTGGTTAATAGGGCGAACAACAGCCAACTACGACCCAAATGAGAGACGGCGTTCGTCTCGCTGATAGCAGCGTCAGAGCCAGTTATCTCGCGAAGCATCAGTGCGTGAGCCAAAAGAAACCCGATGTAGACCGGCCCAAAGACCAGGTACAAGAAACCGACGGGGAATCTTTTTCGCCCAAATGACTCCTCGCCACGGTAAAAGGCGATAAACCAAAGCAGTGCGGTGAACGATCCGGCGGCCATAACGCCTCCGGAAATAATCAGGAAATTATTTTGGCCAGAGGCGGCTTGGGCGCCCGAAAGCAGGGCCGCCACCCAGGCAGCCCCCAATACAAAGGGCAATGGGCCTACGCCCGTTGGTGTAATTCGGTAGAGTTCCCGGATCGCGGCCAGCCCGGCTGCAATCACCAGCACAGTCAACCACGGGGCGCCAAGCCAGATGGCCCCCACCAAGACAGGTATTCCTACCAGCGCCGTCAGCGATCGTTGGAGCAATAGCTGTTCCCTGTACCTACCGCTGAGGCGTC
>VFHF01000232.1 GCA_009392095.1 SAR202 cluster bacterium | reverse complement strand
AATTTGAGTCCGATTCAGCCGCAGATGCTAAAATTACCCTTGAATACGGTTGAGGATAATCCCACGGACTGGAAGCAAGCTCCAGGCACGCGGCATTTTCGCCGTGGGCCTTGTGCGTTCTTGATATTGTGATATATTTAACAAAATCATTTTGCGGCCCTGTTTGACAGGGAGAGTTGTGCTTACGCCGCGCCTAGCGGCGGTTTTGTGTTTCTGGGATGGCCGCGCTGCTAATGCCCCTAACGTTATTGATGGGTATTGAATAGATAGGTTATCGGCTGATGGACCCTTTAAAAGAACTAGCTAAAAAAGGACTTTATTCGCCCGAGCAAGAACACGATGCTTGCGGCGTAGGCGTTGTCGCCAATATCAAGGGTCAGAAGACGCACCAGATCATCGACGAAGGTGTGCAGGTGCTGATCAACCTGGGACATCGTGGCGCCGCCGGGCGAGACCCGGAAACCGGCGACGGCGCAGGTATGCTCATCCAAACGCCCGTAAAGTTGTTTGAGCGCGAAGCCGCTTCTCTCGGAATCAGTCTTCCACCCGGTGGTGAATACGGTGTCGGCATGGTTTTCATGCCACCTGAAGTCCACACCAACTGCCGTGGCCTGATTGAAAAGGCCATCGAAGCTGAAGGCCTGAAAGTTCTGGGCTGGCGTGAGGTGCCCCTCGACCATTCCAAGATCGGCAAAGACGCCCGGGAAGTCTGTCCCAACATCGCCCAGGTGTTCATCGGCATGGGCCCGGACATCAAAGATGCCGCGCACCTGGAGCGGAAGCTCTTCGTGGTCCGGAAAACACTGGAACATTCAGTCAATGATTCAGGTCTGACTGAAGACCAGGCCGACCAGTTCTACATCTGCAGCATGTCCTGCAACACCATGGTATATAAGGGCCTGCTCATGGCCCACCAGATAGCTGATTTCTATCTGGACCTGCAAGACGAAGACCTGGTCAGCGCCTTCGCGCTCGTCCACTCACGGTTCAGCACCAATACCCTGGGTAGCTGGCGACTGGCCCACCCCTACCGGTACCTGGCCCACAACGGAGAGATCAACACCCTTAGGGGCAACGTCAACTGGATGCATGCCCGGGAGGCACAGTTCCAGTCTCCGCTGTTCGGGGACGACATGGCCAAGATTGCACCGGTCACCAACCCTGGCGATAGCGACACAGCCAGTTTGGACAATGCCCTAGAACTGCTGCAGATGACGGGCCGGGACCTGGACCACGCCCTGCTGATGCTCATTCCCGAGGCTTGGGACCAGCACGAGACCATGTCTCAGGAGAGAAAGGACTTTTACGAGTACCATTCTTCTCTGATGGAACCGTGGGACGGCCCGGCAATGATCGTCGCATCCGACGGCCGTTCCCTTTGCGCCCTCTTGGACCGGAACGGACTGCGCCCCTTCCGGTATCTGGTCACCAATGACGATAAATTAGTGATGGCTTCGGAAACCGGCGTATTGGAAGTGTCCCCCGCTGATGTCAAATTCAAGGGACGATTGCAACCGGGCCGCATGTTCCTGGTTAGCCTGGAAGAAGGCCGGATCATCGGCGACGATGAACTGAAACAGAAACTGTCCGGTAAGAACCCCTACGGCCAGTGGCTGAAAGAAAACAAATTGACGCTCAACGACCTGCCGGCCGCGGCGAGAGCTCCGGCCATGGATTCGTTTGAGCTCGTGCGGTTGCAGCAGGCGTTTGGCTACAGCATCGAAGAGATTCGGATGCTTACTACGGTCATGGCGCAAAACGGCACAGAAGCCATCGGCTCCATGGGCAATGATGCTCCTCTGGCCGTGCTCTCCGATCAGAACCAACTGCTCTACAACTACTTCAAGCAGTTGTTCGCCCAGGTCACTAACCCGCCTCTGGACGCCATTCGCGAGGAGTTGGTCACTTCCATTGGGACATTTATCGGCAGAGAACAAAACCTGTTCGAGGAAACCCCGCAACACTGCCGTCAGTTGCGGCTGAAGTCTCCAATCATATCCGACTCGGAATTGACCCAGATAAAAGGGTTGGACCTAGATGGATTGCGTTCCGGCACAATATCGGCGCTGTATGACCGGGAGGCCGGAGAAGGCGGCCTCAAGAAAGCGTTGGACGGGATTCGGGAACAGGCTTCCAAGTCTATAGAGTCCGGCTGCTCGATAATCGTACTTACCGACCGCGGCGCAGACAGCCGCTGGGCGCCCATACCCAGTTTGCTGACGGTCTCAGCAGTCCACCATCATCTGATCAGAGAGGGCACCCGCACCAAGGCCGCTCTGGTCTTGGAGTCAGGCGACGCCAGAGAAGTCCACCACTTTGCATTGCTGATCGGCTACGGCGCCGGCGCCATAAACCCGTACTTGGCATTGGCTACCGTCCGGGACCTGGCCGAGACTGGACAGGTCAACGGGACCAAACCTGATTACGCACAGACGAACTTCATCAAGGCCAACGAAAAGGGCGTGCTGAAAGTAATGTCCAAGATGGGCATCTCCACGGTGCAGAGCTACCGGGGCGCGCAGATCTTTGAAGCAGTTGGGCTGAGCCAAGAACTGATCGAAGAATACTTCACCTGGACTCCGTCACGGGTGGGTGGAATCGGTCTGGACGGCCTGGAGCGGGAAGCGTCGGACCGCCATGACCGGGCCTTCGGCTCGGCTGATATTGCAGCGCAACAAGACCTACAGCAGGGTGGCGCTTACCAATGGCGGCGAGGCGAGGAAGTCCACCAGTGGAATCCAGACGCCATCGCTAAGTTGCAGCACTCCGCTCGCACCAACGATTGGGACGCATATAAAGAGTTCAGCCGCCACTCCGACGACCAGACCAAGAGGTTGGCCACGTTACGGGGACTGCTGAAATTCAAGCAGGACCGGACTCCGGTCGCCATCGACGAAGTGGAATCTGCCGCGGAGATCGTGAAACGGTTCGCTACGGGCGCCGCGTCATTGGGCTCAATCAGCCGGGAAGCTCACGAGACCATGGCAATCGCCATGAACCGGATGGCTGCCCGCAGCAACACGGGCGAGGGCGGGGAAGACTACCACCGCTATATTGTGGACGAGAACGGTGATTCTCGAAGCAGCGCCGTCAAGCAGGTTGCTTCAGGCCGGTTCGGCGTAACCCCGAATTACCTGATCAACGCCACAGATCTGCAGATCAAGATGGCCCAGGGCTCCAAACCCGGTGAAGGCGGACAGTTGCCGGGCCACAAGATCGATGAATACATCGGCTGGGTGCGGAAGACCACCCCTGGTGTCGAGTTGATCTCGCCGCCGCCCCATCACGACATCTACTCGATCGAAGACTTGGCCCAGTTGATCTATGACCTGAAGAACATCAACCCCGACGCCAGGATCCACGTGAAGCTAGTGGCGGAGGTCGGCGTAGGCACTATCGCGGCCGGTGTGGCCAAGGGTCATGCGGACGTGGTTCTGATCAGCGGCCATGACGGTGGCACCGGCGCGTCTCCCGAGTCGTCCATCAAGCACGCGGGACTGCCCTGGGAACTGGGCGTTGCCGAGACCCAACAGGTCTTGGTGGCCAACGGACTCAGGAGCCGGATAGTGCTGCAGACCGACGGCCAAATGAAGACCGGCCGAGACGCGGCCATCGCCACGCTATTGGGCGCGGAAGAATTTGGTTTCGCCACCTCGGCTTTGGTGGTCAGCGGCTGCATCATGCTGCGCAAGTGTCACATGAACACCTGCTCGGTTGGTATCGCGACCCAGGACGCTGAATTACGCAAACAGTTTACCGGAAAGCCTGAGCACCTAGTCTCGTACTTCACCTTCGTCGCTGAAGAGATGCGGGAGATTATGGCCGAACTCGGATTCCGGACCGTTGCCGAGATGATCGGCCGAACGGACGTTCTGGATTACATGGACGCGGAGGATCACTGGAAGGCCCAAGGGTTGGACTTCTCTAGGTTGCTGCACTGCCAAGAGTCAGCCGACCCAAGCGAGCCCGTCTACTGTGACCGAGAACAGGACCACGGCCTGGAAAAGGCCCTCGACCACCAATTGATCGCCCAGTCTCAGCCGGCGTTGAATAAAGGGAAAGCCGTTAACATAGATCTGCCGATCCATAACTCCAACCGGACCGTGGGCGCCATGCTCAGCGGCAAGATTGCCAAGGCTTTCGGGGAAGATGGACTCCCAGAAGACACGATAAATATCAAGTTGACCGGTTCCGCTGGACAGAGCTTCGCCGCCTTCCTGGCCCGGGGCATCAATATCAACCTGCTTGGCGACACCAACGACTACATGGGCAAGGGAATGTCGGGCGGCCGCATCGTCGTGCAACCCCATCCCGATGCGACATTCGTGGCAGAGGAGAATATCATCATCGGCAACGTGGCCATGTACGGGGCCACCGGCGGTGAAGTGTTTATCCGGGGCATCGCCGGTGAACGGTTCTGCGTCCGTAACAGTGGCGTAAAAACTGTAGTTGAGGCCGTGGGAGACCACGGATGCGAATATATGACCGGCGGCGTGGCCGTGATTCTTGGCCCCACGGGCCGAAACTTCGGCGCAGGCATGAGCGGCGGAATCGCTTTCGTTTATGACAAAGAAGACTGTCTCGGGATCTCCTTCAATGACGGCATGGCCGACATGGAGGCGGTAACCGACCCCGAAGACATCGGGATTCTCAAAGGGCTGATCGAAGACCACAAGAAGTACACAGGCAGCACTCCGGCGACCGAGATACTGGCCGATTGGGATGCAGCTTTAAAGCGGTTCAAAAAGATTATGCCAAGAGATTACCGCCGGGTTTTGGAAGAGCGGAAGCGCAGGGCCGAGGAGGGTACGGAGCGGGAACTGGAAGCGGTCGGCAATGGGTAAACCGACAGGCTTCATGGATTCCGGCCGGCAACCCCCCGAACGACGATCGGTAGCGGAAAGAAAGGGCGACTACCGGGAGTTTTACCAGCCCTGGGGCGAAGAACGCGCCAAAGAGCAGGGTTCACGCTGCATGGATTGCGCGGTGCCCTTCTGCCATATGGGCTGCCCCTTGGGCAACGTGATCCCCGATTTCAACCACCAAGTCTACCTGGGCGATTGGGAAGGGGCTTTAGGGACCCTGTTGTCCACCAACAATTTCCCCGAATTCACCGGCCGCATCTGTCCCGCGCCTTGCGAGGCCAGTTGCGTCCTGAGCATCAACTCGGACCCGGTCACCATCGAGTACATCGAGAAAGAGATTGTTGATCGGGGGTTCGAGAACGGCTGGATCAAACCAGAGCCGCCAGCCAACCGGACCGGAAAAAAAGTTGCCGTAGTCGGCTCTGGTCCGGCGGGCCTGGCCGCCGCCCAGCAATTGAACCGGGCCGGACATTTGGTGACAGTCATCGAGCGCGCCGGCTACATCGGCGGACTGCTCGTTCTGGGAATTCCCGAATTCAAGCTGGGAAAATCCGTTGTTCAGCGCCGCGTCGACCTGATGGCCTCTGAAGGCATCACTTTTCTGACCGACACCCACGTTGGCGTGGACTATCCCGTCGACCGCCTGCTCTCCGAATTCGATGCCATATGCTTGGCCATCGGATCAACCAAGGCTAGGGAACTGGACGTTCCTGGCCGTGAGTTGGAGGGCGTTCATCTGGCGATGGATTACCTCTCCCAGCAGAACCGGGTGTTGTCTGGCGAGGAGATACCCGCCGACGAGCGGATTGATGCCGAGGGCAAACGGGTGGTGATTCTGGGCGGCGGTGACACCGGCGCAGATTGTCTTGGCACGGCTCATCGTCAGGGCGCCGAAGTGGTGCACCAGATCGAGCTCCTGGCCGAACCGCCCGATGAGCGGCCCTCCAACAATCCCTGGCCCCAATGGCCGTTGATTCTCCGGACATCACCGGCACATGAAGAGGGCGGCATCCGCGATTATGCCGTTCTAACTAAATCCTTCACTGGAAGCGACGGGAAATTGGAGAAGCTCCATGGGGTGAAGGTTGAGTGGAAGGAAGGGGCCAATGGTGGCGGGCCGACCATGGAAGAGATTCCCGGCAGCGAGTTTGAGATTGAAACCGAACTGACTTTGCTTGCTATGGGATTCTTGCATCCCGAGCCCGACGGCATGCTAGACCAACTTGGCGTGGAACTGGACGCCCGAGGCAACGTCGCTATTGACGGGAACCGCATGAGCAGCGTCTCTAAATTCTTTGCTGCTGGGGATGCCGCTAGGGGCCAGTCTTTGGTGGTCTGGGCCATAGCGGAGGGACGAGAGACCGCCCGCGCGATAGACCTCTTCCTTATGGGCGAGACTTCGCTTCCCCATTCCCTGCCCGAACAGGGTTAGTCGCTTTCAACAGCGCGTTACCCGCAGAAATCGCCCCCACCCTAGCCTTCCCACGCCGCTAGGAAAGAACTACGTCATCATCCCAATCTGGGTTCCGCCCAATACTGAGCCTCTCAAATGTCGCCCTGGGTGGAGCGAAGGGTCTCATTGCTCTCAGCACGTGTTGGTAATTTAGCAATGAGATTCCGAGGCGTCAGCCGAGGAATGACAAAGCGGCGCCGAAGGGACTTTGACTGACCGATGGAGAACTAGTTGCTTGAGGCTAACAACTGAAATACTTCGGCGAATTTTGGTAGGCTGACGATCAACCGTATCCTCAAATTCCGACCTTCCTGGCGCACCCCAAGGTCATCGAAACCTTGAGACCGGTTTTCCTTCGCCAATGCGGCCGGGCAACTCTTGGATGTCATCGAATAAAGGTACGGTGCTGCATC
>VFHF01000231.1 GCA_009392095.1 SAR202 cluster bacterium | reverse complement strand
GGGCGAGGACCAATACCAAGAATTCCGCGAGGATCAAAACGGGCCCGATGACGGTGCGCCGTCCGCGGCGCCGTCGATTCTGCGGCGGGTATTGTCCTTGCCGGCCATCATTTCAGTGGCGTTGGCAGCCCTCTTCCTTGTTTTCGTCATCACCCGGTTCGATGTTGACCTTGGTTCAACTTGGGACCGGGTCAAGGGCGCAAACCCTTGGTATCTTGTCTTGGCATTTGTGGTTCATTACTCCACGTTCGTGTTCCGGGGTATACGCTGGCGGTTATTGTTGCAGAACGTTGCCGCTCCGGGAGCTTCGGTTCCGGGCGTGCTTTACTGCAGCCAATTGGTGCTCTTGGGCTGGTTCGCAAATTCAGTCAGCTGGCTCCGGTTGGGGGATGCCTATAGGGCTTATCTTTACCGGGACGAGCAGAACGGTTCTTTCTCCCGGACCATCGGCACCATCCTGGCGGAGCGGTCTTTGGATACGGTTTTGGTGGCGCTGTTGATGATTGCCGCCGTGCCGTTTCTGTTGAACCGCGGGGACAGCATCACCTGGATAGCTCTGGGCTTAGTCGTGTCTCTGGTCGTGGGCTTGGCAGTTATCCTGGTGGCAATGACCTGGGCCAGAGGCCTTCTGTTGAGGCGTATGCCTCCCTGGTTGGCGCTCCGCTACGAGCGACTCCATCAGGGCACCATGGGCAGCTTCCAGCGAATCCCCATGGTCACGGTATGGGGGCTGATGGGCTGGGCGGCCGAGATCGCAAGGATGTTACTGGTTGTTGGGGCGTTGGGGTTCGATATCGGCTTGGCCTTGGTCGTATTCTTAACACTGGCGAACTCGTTGCTGACCTTGGTGCCGACTCCAGGTGGAGTCGGAGCTGTGGAGTCGGGCGTTGGCGGGTTGGCAGTGCGGCTTTCCAGCCTGAGCGCCACCTCAGCCGCCGCACTTGTCTTGGTAGACCGGGCCATAACCTACGTCAGCGTAATAATCCTTGGCGCGGCGTTGTTCGTTCTCCGTCAGACACTGTGGCGGCCTGAGATCATGGGCGCCGGCGCCGGGGACGAGTAAGTGTTATACACGGCCAGTTTTTACCACCCAGAGCACTGGCAGGGCATGGCCTATAGGATCTCAAGGGCCCACCCCCGGGGCCAGACGACGCGATGGGAGACCCAGCCTTTTTTGTACCCGTCTCGCCAATTGTTGATCGCATACCGGGACAGAGACCTGGACTTCGCTGGCCTCACCGACCGGTACCGCGAAGAGCTTCAGACCAACTACAACTGGGAAGCGGATTTCCAAGAGTGGCTTGGTTCGCTAAAGCCGGAGGAAGATTTTACTCTTCTCTGCTTTGAGCCGGAGGGAGAGCCCTGTCACCGGAGGGTGGCTGCGGCGTGGCTGCTGGAGAAGATGCCGGAATTGGGGCCGGGGCAGATTAGATAGCTTTCTAGTTACCGCTCCGAACGCGCCGGCCGGGACATCAACTCGGCCATGGCTTTATGGGGCGATAGTCCGTCGAACAGCACCCGCGAGGCCATCTCGGCAATGGGCATCTCCACGTCTAATTCCTTGGCCAAGACCAGCGCAGCCTGGGTGGCATTCACGCCTTCGGCCACGTTGTCCATGGACGCCCGAATATCGGCCCAAGACTGTCCTCTCGTTAGTTGTTCGCCCACGTAGCGGTTGCGGCTGAGGCGGCTGGAACAGGTGGCAACCACATCTCCAATTCCGGCGAGTCCGGCAAAGGTCATGGGGTCCGCCCCAGCAGCGACGCCCAGGCGGGTCATTTCGGCCAGGCCCCGGGTGAGGAAGGCGGCCTTGGCGTTCTCCCCGGCTTCCATCCCGTCGCCGATCCCCGCGCCCAAGGCCACGATGTTTTTCAAAGCCCCGGCAAGCTCAACACCCAGGACATCTCTGCTGGTGTAGACCCGGAAATTATTCGACATGAGTGCGGCTTGCGCCGTCTGGGACGCATCCGGGTTTTGGCTGGCGATCACCGTCGAGGCTAGTTTGCCCTGCACGATCTCCTTGGCCAGGTTGGGCCCGGAAAGAACGCAGATGCCTGAGTGGAGGTTGGCAGGTAGTTCGTCTTCCAGCACCTGGCTCATCCGCTGGGCAGTTGGGAGTTCCAAGCCCTTGGTGGCGCTGAGGATGATGGCGCCAGGCTGGAGATGCGACTCGATGCGCTGAACATTCTCCCGCATCCGGTCCGAGGGCACGGCGATGATCACCAGACTGCTCTGCCGCAAGGCCGACTCTGGCTCGCTGGTCACGCTCAAGCTATCTGGGAACGGAGCGTCGGGAAGGAACCGGGCATTGCGCCCTTGGGAAGTGAGGGTCTGGGCTTCCGGCTCCGAGCGGGTCAACAGGGAGACCGGGACTCCGTTCTGGGCCAATAAGATGCCCAGAGTCGTACCCCAGGTGGTCGCGCCGATGATTGCCGTTTGACTGATCAATTAGAAACCACCAGAGAAATCCGCAAAATAGCCCCAAAATCGAACAACTTTAGTCTATTGGGAAAAAATGCAGGAGTCGAGGCGGGGCGTTAGTGGATTACTCCACTTTGGTCGCGGATTGGCCCAACCGGCGCTCATTGCCGTCGCGGATCCGCTGCAGGTTGTCCCGATGTTGCCAGACGATCATAGCGCAGGCGATGAATCCATAGATCATGTAGGTGTCGGAGTTTACGTCAGCCAACGCCAGGGCCAGGATGGTCACTGCCCCGATTATCACGCCAATCACCGAGCCCAGAGAGATGTACCGGCTCAGGGCGGTGACGGTCAGGAACGTGGCGGTTGCGATCAGCGCGGCAACCGGGACCATCAACGCTAAGCCCCCCAGCGCGGTGAGGATGCCCCGGCCTCCCTTGAACTGCAAGAACACCGGCCAATTGTGGCCGACCAAAACGATCAGCCCGGCGGATACTTCGGCGGCGGTGGTGTCTATCACGGACCTAGCGATGAATACCGCAACAACACCCTTCGCGATGTCCAGGGTTAAAACAACGGCGGCCGATTTGACTCCGCCGGTGCGCAGGACGTTGGACATTCCGGTGCGCCCGCTTCCGTATTCCCTCACATCTACGCCCATCTTTAATTGCAACAGCATGTAGCCCCAGGAGATGGACCCAAGTAGATAGGCAAGCGGCATCACGACGCTGTATTGGGCTGGTTCTGATTGGCCGTCCATGGTTAAGGGGACGACAATCACTCCAGCGACGATCAATGGTATGGCTATCGCCTGAATGATGATTGATTTGGGGGGTCTGTTCATCGTGCCATGAATGTTGGGATCAGGCCCCTGGCCGGGGGCTATCTGGTCCGGAACACTAGTTTCAGATGAGTGCGGTCGAAACCGAAGGTGTCGCGTATCTTGTTTTCGAGATAGCGTTGGTACGTGTAGTGTACCAGTTGAGGGTCGTTGACCGTAAAAAGGAAGGTGGGTGGATTTATTCCAACTTGCTGTAGCCGGTTGATCTGAACCCGCTGCCCCCGGTGCTTCCTGACCACCGGTGGCGCGTGGTCGGCCAGGGCGTCGGCCAGCATGAACTGCAGGTCTCGCGAACGTATCAGTCTCATGCGTTCGGTCCAGAGGTCTTGGGCGGTGTCCATCAGGGTTTTGATGCCCTCACCCTCTAGCGCCGATGTGAAGAGGATGGGCACATAGGGCATGAAATGGAGCCGCTCCCGCACGGTGGCCGCAGCGCGGTAACGTGCGCCGACGCCTTCATCGGCAAACAGGTCCCATTTGTTGATCACCACGATCAGCCCACGGCAGATCTCCCAGGCCAGGCCGGCGATGTGGGCGTCTTGGGCGGTGGCCTGCTCAGAGGCGTCGGTCACCAAGACCGTGATATCGCTGCGGTTCACCGCGCCAACGGCCCGGATCACGCTGTATTTCTCGATTCCTTTGGATACCTGGCCGGGGCGGCGGATGCCGGCGGTGTCGACCACTACAACATCCCGTCCGTTGTAAGTGATCTCGGTGTCCAGGGCGTCTCTGGTGGTGCCGGCCACGTCGCTGACGATGGACCGTTCCTGCCCCAAAATGGCATTCAGCAGGCTGGATTTGCCCACGTTGGTCCGGCCTACGATGGCCAGGTTCAGCGCCCCATGCTGGAAGACAGGAGCGGTGTCATCAAGCTGCTCAAGTTCCTCGTCCATGGCCGTTGGGTCGCGCTCCATGTTGGCGGTGACCCGTTCCATCAGGCTGTGGATGCCATAGTTGTGGAAGGCGCTGATGGGTTCTGGGTCACCCATGCCCAGGCCATAGAACTCGGGTGCGCCAAACTCCCGGGTGTCGTTGTCCACCTTGTTGACAGCTAGCACTACCGGTTTCTTGGTGAACCGCAACATCTCGGCGGCCTCTACATCCGAGGGAGTCATGCCATCGACAACGTCCGTCATGAGGATGATTACATCGGCGTCGGTCACCGCCATTTCGGCTTGCTCTTGGACCAGCTGCCTAATGACGCCTTCGGGGTTAGACTCCAGTCCGCCGGTGTCCAGCAGGATGAAATGATAATCGTCCCACCAGGCATCTGCCATCAACCGGTCACGGGTGGTCCCCGCAACTTCGCTGACGATAGCTTGCCTGCGTCCAACGATCCGGTTAAACAGGGACGATTTGCCGACGTTGGGCCGACCGATGATTGCCACTATTGGAATTGCCAATTCGACACCAAAACCATTTTGAGGTCTGGGTCCTGCGGTAGGCTGGACTCAGTTCCCGGAGAGTAGAAATTCTAAGATTGTTTTTTGTGCGTGCAGTCGGTTGTGTGCTTGGGGGAAGGCCACCGACTGGGGATGATCAAGCATGCCTTCGGTTACTTCTTCGCCGTAATGGGCGGGCATGTCGTGCATGAACAGCGCTCCGGTGTTGGCGTGCTCCATCAATGATGGGTCGACGGTGTAGCCATCGAAGGCCGACTTTCGGGCCTCGGCTTCCCCTTCCTGACCCATGCTGGCCCAGACGTCCGTATACACCACATCGGCTCCGGCCACCGCTTCCGCCGGATCCTTCAGAGTCCGGACCTGTACCGATGGGCCGGTGGCGCGGACGCGGGCCTTTTTCACCGAAGCCTCATCAAGATTATAACCTTGGGGCGAGGCGCTGGTGAAACTCATGCCCACGGCAGGCAGGGCCAAACACAGACTTCGGGCCACGTTATTACCGTCGCCCACATACGCTAGGCTCAGGCCATCTAGGGCTTCTTTGTACTCGCAGATCGTGAGCAGGTCGGCCATGATCTGGCAGGGGTGCTCAAGGTCGGAGAGTGCGTTAACCACTGGCACGCTGGCATGCTTCGCCAAAGCCTGCAGAAGCTCGTGGTCGGATATCCGGGCCACGATACAGTCCACGTAACCGGAGAGCACCTTGGCAACGTCTGAAACCGGCTCCCGGCCGCCTATCCCCACCTCTTCCTTGCCCATAAACACTGAGTACCCGCCCAATTCTTGGATGCCCACCTGGAAGCTAACCCTGGTTCGGAGGGACGGCTTGTCGAACAAGAGAGCCACCGATTTTCCGGCCAAGGGCTTGCCGGAGTCACTGCCATTGGACGACGACTTGGTTTCCCTGGCCTTATTGAGCAGGTCCAAAGTCTCATCTGGAGTGATGTCGGTAACTGAAAGAAAATCTCGTTTGGCGGGCATGAAAGATCCATGGGGTTGCGGAGTGCCACTAATATTATAGGCGTTGCGGTTGAGGGTTAAAACCGGTGTGCTGATCGGCGTGGAAATGAGCATGGGCCAAGGCGTGGATTGCGCCTGGCGCGCTATCTGCTATCATGTGTTGGCGCAGGCTCTAAGCCTTTAGCGGCCGTGAGCAAAAATAGTACACCTCAAGAGTGAAACGGAGGGCAGACACCATGGCTAGCCCCGGTATCAGCCTAGGCATGAAAGGTCAACAAGAGACATTGGTCTGTGAGCATAACGTTGCGCCCCATGTGAAGAAGTTCAGTACCCCCGCGATGATTCAGCTCATGGAACAGGCTGCTTCCGCTGTAGTGAATGGCAATTTGGAAGAGAGTGAAGTCTCGGTGGGCATCGAAGTCAACATACGTCATCTGGCGGCCTCCGACATCGGCGCGACCATCGTCGCCCACGCGGAGCTGATAGAGATTGATCGCAACCGATTGACCTTCCAGGTTGAGGCTTACGACGCCGACCGCAAGATTGGTGACGGCACGCACAAACGGGCGATCATTAAGACCGGAGGCTAAGGCGCTGGTTCCCGGTCCAACTCGGCCCCAATCAAATCTAGTCTGGAGCAAATACCATGGCGAATATGGAGCATGTTCAACTCGTTAAGCGAGGCCGCGACCACGTAGCCCGCTGGCGGGAAGCCAATCCCGACGAAAACCTGGACTTGAACGCGGCTTACATGAGCTATGTTCGAGCGCCCCAAGTAGACATCAGCGGCGCCGACGTCCGGGACTCTGATCTGATGGGCGCGGTGTTGCAACGGGCCAACCTGTCGGGTTGTTTTTTGAACCCATGCCATCTCTACCACGCCAATCTTAGGGAGGCCAACCTTACCCGTGCTAGGATGAACGGCGCCAATCTGCGAGGTGCAGACCTTCGCGGCGCGGACCTGTCGGAAGCCGACTTGGACCGCGCGGTCCTTTCTGAAGCCAACCTATCCGGGGCGAAGTTGGTCAACGCAAACCTTTCCAGGGCCAGTCTGGCCGGTGCGAACCTGACCGACGCCGACCTGACGGGAGCAAGTTTTGCCGGAGCTTCACTGGTTCGTGCCAACATGACCAATGCAAAATGCACCAATAGCGACTTCTTTCAGACCCAATTCTGGGGTGTGAATTTATCGGGCACCGACTTGACCGGCAGTCTGTTCGGTTATTCCATCTTTCAAGACTGCGACCTCAGCGGCGCTAAGGGCCTGGACCTGGTCCGGCATGACGCGCCGACCACCATTGGCTTAGACACACTGTTCCGTTCCCACGGTCAGATTCCGGAGTCGTTCTTGATGGGTGCCGGCTTGCCCTCCGCGGCTGCCGGGTTCTTGGGCGCCGCCAAAGACGACGCCACCAGCTTGCGGGAGGTTTTCATCGCCTGCATTGATGGAGATCAGGAATTTGCCAAGACGCTGCGTGATGACCTCAGAGCTCAGGGCGTGCGTTGCTGGGTATTCTCTGAAGAGGTGCGAGGCAACGCGCTTGTGGACCGCCATAGCGCTTCCGACCAAGAAGAGATCGAACGATGGCTAAGGGACTATAACAAGATGGTGGTCCTGGGGTCGGCTGCCTCTTTGGAAGCCGAGGCGATACTGAACGACCTAACTCATGCTAAGCAGATGCAGCTTTCCACCGAGACTTGGAGTCTGTTTCTGGGAGCGGTCGACGACACCCTCACTGATCCAAAAGTGCGGACCGCCAGAAACCTCTCCACTGAGCATGTTGTCTTCAATCTAGCCGGTCAGAAAGATGATTGTGAAACATATCAAAAAGAGGTGGTACGCCTGGCTGAGGCCCTAAAGCAAGACCAACCTGCCAGTGATGGTGTCCCGAAATCGGACATCAGCGTGGACCAGCTCTAGACAAACCAACCATAGCGCAGATGAAAGGGCCGGAGAAACATCTCCGGCCCTTTTTGTTGCATTTCACGCCTACACCGTGATGTAGCCCGGTTTCTCCGGCGGACCGCTGGTGGATTCCCAAGGCAGGTTCGTAGGGCTAAACAGCTCCGTATTGTTGCGCGGAGTTTCGATCACCGTGCGGCGCCCACTCTGATCTGCGTGGTAGGGGAATTGCTGGAGCGGCGGTCGGCGGCATCGTGATTGGAGGCGGCTCAGACCTCCCGAAATCGCCCGGCGCAGAAAGAGAACGGATCGTCGTTGACCTGGCTCTTCGCCCTGGGTATTCGGGTGGCCCATTGGTTGACCACCAAGGCACGCTGATCGGCATGAGTATCTTGATGACCGGCCAGGAAGTTGGTATGGCTGTTCCGTCCCACGCGATCGAGGAGTTTGTGGCGAAAGCCAGCAGCGCCGACTGGAGTGGAAGTGGCACTATTCTGGTTTAATGGCTAGTTCTTAAAGCGCAAAAAGAGAGGCCGGCGAATTCGCCGGCCTCTCTTTTTGCGTTCTTATGAGCCGTTGTAGAAGATTTACTTAAGCACGAACCCTTCGTAGCCATTGGCTGCTACCTCGGCTCGCTTGGCTCGCATGGCCGGGGCAGTGTCCGGGGCCGTGAGCAGGGCTCGCGCTTTCCCAGGGATATTTGCTCCCACGAACCAATTAGCGGCCTTGGTGCGAAGTGTATTCTCTCCGTCTTCGTTTACGTGGTCTACCCAGGCATTTTCTGCCTCCGCGGTGGGCGCGATGCGCGTATACCCGTTATTCCGAACATAGCTGATGCATTCCGACACCCAATCTATGAGCGGCTCAGCAGCCCTCACAAAGTTTCCAACCGAGGCTGAGTTGACGGTAAAGAGGTTGGGGTAACCTACGCTTGAGATGCCCATGTAGGTACGAGGGCCGTTGACGTATTTGTCTTTCAATTTTTCTCCACCCTCGCCATAGATATCTATGGCGAGCAACGCCCCAGTCACTGCGTCATATCCCGTGGCGTAGATGATGATGTCCAGGTCGTACTCGGCGTCCGCGGTCTTCACGCCGCTGGGAGTTATGCACTCAATTGGGGCTTTACGCACGTCAACCAGCAAAACATTGTCCCGGTTATAAGCATCGTAATACTCGGTCTCGCATGGGACTCGTTTGGAGCCGAATGTGTGATCTTTGGGCACCAGCATCTCTGCCACCACCGGGTCATGGACACGCTCACGGATCTTGTTACGGACAAATTCAGCGTAGTCCTCGTTGGCTTCTCCTGGGAGCATGACGTCACGGAAATTGGACAGCCACTTGGCAAAACCTGACTTCTGCCACAGCCTTTCGTACTGCTCCAACCGCTCTTCTGGCGAGACATCCATAGCGGACCGCGGGTCAAATTCGTGCATGAATGATCCCGCCGTTTCGTTGCAGGCCCTGAAGATCTCCGGATAACTTGTTTTGATCTCGAGTTGGGTCTCGTCGTCAATAGGTCCATTCCGAAGCGGTGCGCAATAATTTGCCGTCCGCTGGAATACGGTCAGGTGGGCGACTTCCGGGGCAATCATTGGAATGAGTTGGACGGCGGTGGCTCCAGTCCCAATAACACCCACTCGCTTGCCTGCCAGGTCCATCCCTTCTTTGGGCCATCTACCTGTGTGACACCAAGCTCCTTTGAAGCTGTTGATACCTTTGAAATCGGGTATGTAACCTGCGGATAGAAGACCAACCGCTGTGATTAAGAATTGGCCGTTGATCAGGTGGCCGTCCTTCGTCTCGACTCGCCAGAAATTCTCATTTTCATCGTAGGTCGCGGATGCGATGCGGGTGTTGAACTGGATGTCACGACGCAGGTCAAACTTGTCCGCCACGTAATTCAAGTAGCGCTCGGTCTCCGGTTGGCTAGAGTAATGCTCCTTCCAGTCCCATTCTTGCAACAGTTCCTCTGAAAACGAATAACCATAGGAATAGCTCTCGGAGTCGAAACGACAGCCCGGATACCGGTTCCAGTACCAAGTTCCTCCGACCCCACTGGCTTCATCGAGTACCCGCACCGAGAGTCCAAGTTCCCGCAAGCGGTACAACGCGTACAGCCCTGTGACTCCGGCCCCGATGACAACCACATCGAAATTTTCGATAGCATCCGTCTGTCCGGTGCCGGCTTCCGGTCTTTCTTGTACAGAATCTGCCATGTCGAGCCTCCTTTGGACATATGTTTGGCCGTAGTGAGGCTCTATCTCACCAACAGCCCTTAGTCACATATTAGATTGCCCACACTATTGCAGAGTTGACGGCAATAGTCTACCTATTGCAGTGCCGAACGTTTCCTAAGTCATGATCGCATAGTCGAACGCGCGAAGTTAAATAAAAAAGAGGCCGGCGAATTCGCCGGCCTCTTTTTACCTTTGTACTGGTGGGTTTGGATGACTTCTAGATGTAGTCTTCCATCTCCATCATCGCGATGTTGTCACGACTCTGACCCAGACCGGTTTCCAGTTCTGTCCGGAACTCGGCAAGCATCTCATCAGTGACGGAACCACCGGCTTCAGTGGCCTTCTTCTTCAGGGCTTCGAACGCCCAGTTCTCAGTGTCGCCACTGGGCATGGAGTTGAAGAATTCGCGCTCGAACACTGGCAGTTCGCCAGGTCCGAAGTAGCCCTTGCCCTCAAGCTCGTAGCCTTCTAGGTCGTGGGTACCCTTACCCAGTACCTGTCCGGTCTCCGCGTAGTGCGACATTACCGTGGACATGCCGTACTTCTGAATGGGGCAGACTTTCATGCATACACCGCAGCCCAGATAGCGGGCCATGACAGGGCGGCAGCGCTTGAAGTAGAGCTTGTGCTTCTCGATGCCTCTCCACCACACCTTGTCGCGCATCAGGGCGCGGCCGGGGCAGCGGTTCACACATACCTGACAGACCTGGCAGAAAGCGTGGATGCCGTAGTCTACTGGGCTGTCATGGGTTACGTTGGCGTCGGTTGTGATAATCATGATTCGGCAGCGGGAGCCGACATGGGGGGTCAGCAGGTAGCCGCATGCGCCCAAGGAACCAAGACCAGCTGCTACAAACATGGGGATGTAGGGGCCGGTGTTGTCGTTCGGGCTGTGGACCTGGGCGCGATAGCCTAGGCCCTGGATGAACTTAGCAACTTCCAGACCTGCGGCGCCTTCGGTGCGGTAGGTGCTGGAGTGGACGATCTCGGCGTCAACGCTGGGAATCGTCTGTGTGGGCTCGAAGTCCTGCTCGTAAGCTAGGCAGAGGGCGTGGGGGAATTTCACCCAGTCCTTCTTCGATTGGTAGGTGTACCGGTGGTCATAGGCGGTGAAGCCTACTTCGATGTAACCGAGCTCGCGGCACTTGGCCTTGATGACTTCGGTGACATCTTCGCCGGTGGCCTCAGCCGTGGGCTCTTGGTCGCCGGTCAACCGGGCGGCCATGATCAAAGGCCGGTTTAGGTTGTCGTGTTCCTTCCGGATCTCACGCATCTCTACGTGGTTGTCGCGGATTCCGTTGGCCCAGTCACGGGAAGCTCTCTCTGTGATGTTCATGGTTTCCAGAGGATACTCACGTGCGTACCAGTCAACTTCGCGGTGCTCCAAGGGGATGCCAGGAACCGTTTCCAATTCCTCAGGAATCGTAATGGTTACAGAGTCATCGCCCTGGTATTTGCCAGGCCTAACAACTTCATGGCCAATCTTTAACATGCCTGTCCCTCCCAAATATATGTATCGCTGGGCTCGGGTTTTAGCCTTAATCCACACATTAGCGGCGGTCTAATTATTTGTCAACCCTATTTTCTAGGGAATAAAGTATGCGAATCTCGAATAGCTTGCAAGTTATTTTTTGATATTCCCGAGTGTCGTAGATATTTTGACGATGTTTACTTATCATTTACAAACATTTCTACGAAAATCGGCTAAATCGGTCTTAACCGCCTGTCCGGCGGGCGATCATTGCGTCGGCCAATGGGCTGGCCCCAGATCGAATTGCCACATCAACTAGGGAAGGACGACCCGATGCGAGGGCTCTTCCTACCGCCGGACCAACTTCCGAAGGTTTGTCCACATGCTCCGTGTAACCGCCGATGGCTTCAACCACTTTGTCGTAGCGTATCGGCCGCAGGTCTGTCCCTACCGCCCGGTTGTAGTAGGCCACCTGGAAGGTCTTATCGATGCCCCAGGTATGGTCGTTGCCCAAGACGGTGGTGATGTTGATGTTGTGCCGGATGCAGGTGTCGTATTCCATAGAATAGAAACCGAAGGCCCCGTCTCCGGAGAATGCAACAACCTTGCTCTCGGGGTAGGCCAACTTGGCCGCCATGGCGTAGGGCACGGCTGCGCCCAGATGGCTCAATGGCCCCAACCTCTGGAACCGGCCCGGCTTGCGGGCCTTCAAGAACGACCGGCCCCACTGCACGTAGTCGCCGCCGTCCATCACCAAGACCGTGTCCTCATCTATGTGCTGCTCGAGGTTTGTATAGACATCCAAAGGATGCATCGGGTCTTGGCCGTCGGCCTTGGCCCGTAGTTCGGCGTCCCAGGCGGCCGCGTCTTTATTGAGCTGTTCGACCCAGGCGGCGATGTTTTCCTTGGGGCTGCCGCCGGCTTTGCAGGCCGCGGTTATCTGTTCAACCACCGCGCCTAAGTCTCCCTCTATTCCCACGGCCACGCCCCGGTTGCGGCCGATCTCCGCGGCAGAAGGGTCTGCCTGAATGACCTTGGCCGAGTCGGAAAAGATGCCACCGTAACGGTACCGGTGGTCCAACCGTTTGCCCAGTAACAGGACAACGTCGGCTTCCCGGAAGCGGCGGGCCGTCGGATTCAACGCGCCGTCGGCGTACCCGAAGCAGAGGGGATGCTCGTCATCCAACAGGCCCCGCGCTTGTTCCACGGTGAATACCGGGATGCCCGTCGATTCGGCCAGTTCTTGGAGCTGGGTGGGGTCCACGGAGTAACGGGCCGGGTTTCCGGCGATGATCACCGGTTTCTTGGCGCCTTTCAATAAAGAAGCCGTCTGTTCGATAAGTGTTGGGTCTCCTTGAGGCCGGCCTGTTGGACGGTATTCCTGGGGCATGTACTGGGGCAGTTCTTCCTCGGAGATCTCCGCCTCCTGGATGTCGATGGGCAATGTCAGGTGCACCGGGCCGGGCCGTCCGGAAGCTGCCGTCCGGAAGGCGGTGGCCACGAACTCAGGGATCCGGGTCTTGTCGTGGATCATCCATGATCCCTTGGTTACGGGCGTGGTCATGCCAATCTGGTCGATCTCCTGAAAGGCCGACATTCCGTGCTGGGGCAGTTCCGCCGCTCCGGCGATGAATATGACCGGGCTTTCGGATGTGTAGATCGCTGGTAGGGCCGAGATGGCGTTGGAGAATCCCGGGCCTCCGGTGAAGATGCCCGCTGCCGGACGGCCGGTGATCCGGGCGTAGCCGTCGGCCATGTGCAGGGCCGCGCCTTCATGGCGGGTGTCGATGAACTGGATGCCCTCGTCTTCCGCGGCGTCCACCAAGGGCAGGATGGTGTCGCCGACGATGGTGAACACTTTCTCGATGCCTTCCATCTTTAAGCACCTGATGAAGAGATGGGCTCCGGTCAGCTTTGCCATGGTCAACTCCTGAGGTTAGTGGTTTCTAAATCGCCTGATGAAGCTTACTTTGGCGGTCCACATGAGGCAAGAGGCCAGTACCATATAATGAACGGCGCGAGCTAGACCGGTAAAAACAAAGCGGGAAATAGGGAACGGGAATCAGCAGGTGCCAACCTTATATATAGTAGGGACCCCTATCGGAAACCTGGAAGACCTTACTCCACGGGCGGCCCGAATCCTCTCGGAAGTCTCCCTGGTGGCGGCCGAGGACACACGCGTCACTCGGCGGTTATTGAGCCACCTTGGCATCCACCCACGGACCACCAGCTTTCACCAACACAACTGGCGGAACAAGCTGGACGGTTTGCTGGCGGAGCTTGCTGAGGGAGATGTCGCTTTGGTGACCGACGCAGGAATGCCGGTGGTCAGCGATCCGGGGAACGAATTGGTGGCTGCGGCGGCCCGGGCAGGAATCAAGATTGAAGTGGTGCCTGGCCCATCGGCGGTAACTGCGGCTCTGGCTATATCAGGATTCGCCGGTGACGCGTTTTCGTTCTTGGGGTTTCTATCCCGGCGCAGGAAGGACCGGCAATCGGCGCTTCGGGAAGCGTCGTCGTCCGTCGTACCCTTGGTGATTTTCGAAGCGCCCCACCGTCTACGTGCCACGCTGGCCGACATGGACACGGTCCTGGGCGGCCGGCCATTGGCCGTATGCCGTGAGTTGACCAAGCTGCATGAAGAGGTGTTTCGC
>VFHF01000230.1 GCA_009392095.1 SAR202 cluster bacterium | reverse complement strand
TTTGCAATCCTATGAATACCTTCCCCTAATAGCCTGAACATCTTCCTTCGCGAGTATCCATGACCTGGGGTGCAGAGGCTCTGGCGCAGACCATGCAACGAGGTGCTCTTCCGACCGGAAGAGGTTGTTCTGGCCTCAAGTGCCGCCCCGGTGCACAACAGCGTCTTCTGGGGTTACCTGAGTGGAGATCCCATTATTCGCCTCCAGATGGATGCGTTCGGCGCAGTGGGCGCAGGCGTCGTCTAGCTTGATGCGGTTGCCGCGGTATCGGCTGTTGACCAACAGGAGGTAGTCGATGGCTCAACGTATGCCAAACCGCTCTTCGCCGTCCAACATTACCGTATGGAAGGAGAAGCCCAAGCCGTCAAGAAACCTACTGTGGTCTGCGGCCAAAGAGTAGGTGTTCACTGGTTGGCCGTCGGCGAGAGTTAAGAAGCCCAGCCGGGCTAGCATTCGAATTCCGTTGTCTGTCACGTCCGGTCAGGCGCCAAGGGCGGCTGCTATGTCTCCGGGCGACGGCAACTCTGGTCTGGATTTTTGACGGTACAAGATGTGGCGGGCGATCAATTTTTCGTTGTTGGTCAGCAGAATGGACGCTTTGTCCTAACTGCCCACTTGGTTACCCTAATTCCGCGACAGGCCAGCTTCTTCTTCCTCGTTCGTCAGTCCGATGGCTGCATGTATTTATTTAACTTTTTCCGGAATTTCCAGGCTGCTGTGCCACATCGCATCCATGTGGTTGGCAACCTCCCACCGAAGGTCGGGCTCGTCGGCGAGGCCAAGCCGGCCCATTGCCTGAGGCAGGGTGGTGATGTGTAAGCCCGATGCCCAATCGTTTATCAGTAATTTTTAGATGTCGCTCTGGCCCATGTTCCATTACATTGGAAAATCCGTTGACTACGTAGTTTTGGTGATAAAATCGGCCGCCCTCTCGGCGATCATGATCGCGGTTGCGTTGGTGTTGGCCCGTGGTATCTCTGGCATCACCGACGCGTCGATCACCCGTAACCCTCGAACACCGCGGACCTGACACCACTGGTCAACCACCGCTTCTGGGTCCGACTCCGGCCCCATCTTGCAGGTGCGACAGGTGTGTCCGGCGATGGACAGGGTATCGGCGATCCAGCAGTCCAACAGCTCATCGGAGGCCAATTGCTCTGCGGTGGGGGCGATGGGACCGGCAATGACTTCTTGAAAGCCTGAGCCCTCGAACAACTGGGCGCATTCCCGGACGGCTTCGCGCAGCCGTGCACGGTCTGACGGGTCTTCCATGAACCGGTAATCCAATCTCGGTTGGATTTTGGCATCGGCAGCCGTGATGGTCAGTTCACCGGCCCCTAGTGGAAACTCCAGCCGGCAGCCCACCCGGATCTCGTCGGCCTCGTGTCCCAATGGCCCAGATGTCAGTGTCTGGACCTGGATATCATTTTTGAAAGTGGATCCCTTGGCCATGAACCGCAGGCCCAGTTGGTTCCTGGGTGAGCCCGGTTCCAACGAGTAACCGTCCATTGGCTTGAACCGGAGCGAGACCGCCGGATGGTTCTTCATGCCCCGGCCCACGCCCGGCGATTCGTGGATCATGAATATATGCAGCCGTTCCAAAACCTCTTTGGGACCGATGCCGGAGAGCATCAACAACTGAGGTGAGGCGATCGCCCCTGCGCTCAAGATGATGGTCTCGCCGGACAGGATGAACATCTCTCCGCCGCTTTCCACCTCGACTCCTACAGCCTTTTTCCCATCGAAGACGACCCGGTGGGCGGTAACGTTTGCTTTGATAGTTAGATTGAGGCGGTTTCGGCAAGGATTGATGTATCCGATGGCGGTGCTCACCCGAACGCCATCCACGTAGTTCAACGGGATGGCTCCGACACCCTCGCCGTCGGGATTGTTCATATCCGGGTCGTCCCGGTAGCCGGCGGCCAGGCAGGCGGCATAGAATATTCTCTGCAGTTGCAGCCAGTCTTGCTGCTTATGCCGGGTCAGGGTTATCGGCCCGGTGGTCCCGTGGAAATCTCCGGAGATGTCCAGGTCCGTTTCCAGCTTCCTGAAATAGGGCAGCACCTTGGTGTACGACCACTCATCGTTACCCAGCTCGGCCCAGTGGTCGTAGTCCTCGGGCATGCCGCGAAGAAATATCTGGTGGTTGATGGCGCTGGTGCCGCCAAAGACTTTGCCCCTGGCCACGGCGGCGGTCCGGCTGCCCTGGGGGTCAGTGGTGCCCTGGAAAGACCAGTTGTGGGGAGCGTCGGACTCGGACGCCCGCTGGTTGTCGTCGTGCTTGATGTCGTCGGGCATCAGGGACATGTCGGGGTAATCGGGTCCGGCGTCTAGGAGTAGCACCGACCGGGTTGGGTCTTCGGAGAGCCGGTTGGCCAGTACGCACCCGGCGGAGCCTGCGCCAACGATGATTACGTCGTATTTCATGGAAACCCCTTGGGCTTGTAGGTGACTGGGTGATTATAAATTGGGTGTACACCATTCACTGCCGAGGAACTCTCCCATCCTAACCTTTACCTGTGCGCTGGGGAAGGCACATTTAACTCTCCTGACAGAGCAATGCGCTTCGAAACTGTTATTTTGAGGAGCGCTCCCGACGCGTCGGGAAAGAATCTACCTAACAATACTTTGTCAGACCCTTCAATTCGCTGAGGGTGACATGTGGGTAGAACAGAAGCCTCCCAAGCATGGAGGCACTACTGCTCACTCTGACCGGCCGGCTTGTTTGGTATTAAAATGTCTTGGAGACGATCTGAGACAACTACTGAGGGGCAGAACCATGTCAACCGTAAATACTGTTTTAGGGCCGGTGGATACATCCGAATTGGGCTTCACCCTGAGCCATGAGCACCTGGCCACCAACGCCGCCGGCATCTTGAAGACCTTCCCTGAGCTTGTCGACCGCTCAGGGATTATCGAGCAAGCTAACACCACCCTGAAGGAAGCCTACCGGGAAGGACTCCGCACCATCATCGATGTCAGTACCATCGACCTGGGACGGGACGTCGAGATGATGCGAGAGGTCTCCAAGGCCACCGGCGTACACATCATTGCGGCCACCGGCAACCACCTGGCGGTGCCCCGGCCGTTCCTTGACCTAGCGCCTGAGGTCATCGCTGACCTTTATGTCAGAGAGATCGAGGTTGGGATCGAAGGCACCGGCATCAAGGCCGGGATCATCAAGGTCGCCAGCGACGAGGGCGGGGTTACCACGGCGCAGGAGATCGTCTTGCGGGCCGCCGGCCAGGCCCAGGTCCGCACCGGAGTCCCCATCTCCACCCACACCTGGTCACCGGACCGGGTTGGCGATGAGCAGGTCCGCATCCTCATGGATGAGGGGGTGGACATGGACCGGGTCTACATCGGCCACAGCAACGACGATATGGATATGAGCTACCTGATCGGGCTCCTGGAGAAGGGAGTCTGGCTAGGCCTTGACCGTTTCCCTGGTGGACGCCGCCCAGGAACTCCATTTTGGGAGGAACGGACCCAACTGGCCAAGCAACTGATTGACGCCGGCCACACCAACCGAATCATGCTCTCCCACGACCACTCAGTGCCCAAGGCTCGCTACGGCCTGGCCGTGCAAGAAGATCGCGTCAAGTACAACCCCGACGGATACAACTTCATCACCCGCAACGTCCTGCCTCGCCTGATGGACCAGGGGGTATCAGAAGACACTATCAACCAGATAATGGTTGAGAACCCAAGAAGGTTCTTCGAGGGTAAGTAGCAAGAAGTGGGGGTCGGAATCACCCGATTACCATGAGCGGGGGGTGATTCGTATACCCGAATAACGATTAAGCCGAAGAATAACCGCCGTCAATCGCCAAGGTTGCGCCCGTAACGTAGTCCGAAGCGGTGCTTGCTAGGAAGACGGCCGCGCCGGCCAGCTCGGAGGGTTCGCCCCACCGGCCGGTTGGGATGCGGCGGCTGATGTTGTCATAGCGGTTTGGGTCGGCGTCTTGGATTCCCCGAGTAAGGTCGGTCACGATCCAGCCTGGGAGGACAGCGTTCACCTGGATGTTGTCCTTGGCCCAGGCCACCGCCAG
The DNA here is from genome assembly GCA_009392095.1 of SAR202 cluster bacterium. GTDB lineage: Bacteria > Chloroflexota > Dehalococcoidia > Lucifugimonadales > UBA3495 > UBA9611. The sequence goes on along the minus strand of VFHF01000230.1, from coordinate 4,797 downwards.
GCTCTTGGTCAGTTGGACCAGGCCGCCCTTGCTGGCGGCGTAGGGCGCGCCCCAGTCACTGCCGAAGATGGAATACATGGAGCCAACGTTGATTACCTTGCCGCCCCCGGCTTTGACCATTTGGGCGTAAGCCGCTTTCGATGCCAGGAAAGCAGCTCGAAGATTCACATCCACCACTGAGTCCCACTGTGCAGCGGTCAACTCTTGGGGCTGGGCCCGGACCGCAATACCGGAATTGTTCACCAGAATATCTAGGCGTCCCATGTGGTCGATGGTGCTAGTGACTATCCGCTGGATGGCCGGCTCCTGGGTGACGTCGACAGTGATGCCGTGGGCCTCTACTCCCAACGCCCGGATGTTTTCCAACGCCTGAGCGGTCTTCTCGACGCTACGGGCGGCAATCACGATGTTGGCGCCGGCTCCGGCCAATCCCATGGCGATGCCTAGGCCGATGCCCCCGTTGCCGCCGGTGACCACGGCTACTTTCCCCGTGAGATCGAAAAGCTTCTGGCTGGCCACGCCTACTCGTCCTTGAACCTGGGGAGCACCTGCTCACCGAACATCCGCAAGGATTTTTCAACCTGCTTGGATGGGATCTGACCCACATTGGGGTTCAGCAACATGTTGCGCACGCCGAGGTCGCGAAGCTCTTCCATCTTGCCGGACACGGTCGCTGGGGTCCCGGCCAAGAAGGCGTGCTCAACCATCTCACCCGCCGGTGGTGGCGTGCCGGGAGGGGGAGGCGGCGCTCCGCCGGGATTGAACCTGACCCTGGCATCCAGCAGATGGGCCTTATAACGGGCTAACCCAGCCTCGGCCACTTCCAATCCCTCTTGGTCGCTGTCGCAAACGAATAACGCCCGTTGTGCCCAGGTCTGGTCCTTGGTTTTTTCTATGTCAACTTCGCTAAGCCCTGAATTTTCTAGGGCTTCTTGGTAGAGGCCAAACCGGCGTTTAAGGGTGTCCAGAGTCTGTACGCCAATCAACACAGGGCGTCCGGCCTTGCCCATGGCAACCATGGAATCTTCGGAGATACAGGCCCGCACGATGGGTGGGTGGGGTTTCTGGTAGGGCTGAGGCCGGAGCCCAGGGAAAGAAAGGTCCCAGAATCTGCCCTTGTGGACCACGTCTTTTCCCGTCCAGGCTTTGATCAGCAGTTCTTCAGCCTCGTCCAGCATTTCCCGGCCTTGCTCCAAGGTGATGCCGTAGCCGATGTATTCGTACTCGTTAAAGGCTGAGCCGCGGCCGGTGCCCATGATCAGCCTGCCGTTGCTTAGGTGGTCTAACAACGATGTTTGCACCGCTAGCCGCACGGGGTGATGCAGGGCCATCTCGACCACCGCGAATCCGATGAGTACACGCTTGGTCCGGGCGGCCACGGCGGCGCCGAAAACCACCGGATCGGCGTAGGCCACCGCTCCGTCGAAGTGGTGCTCCGTGAGCCATACCGCGTCGAAGCCCACCTCTTCAGCGAGTTCAATCTCGCTGAGTGTTTGCGCAATCACGTCATGGTCGGCGATCTGGTCTGCGCTGATGGAAAACACGAAGCTGCCGAATCGCATCTGTACTCCCGGTTATTATTCTTTTCTACTGGCCCGTTTACTGGCCTTGCATGATCCAGTCGGCCACTCGCTCGCCGATCATGATGGTGGTGCAGTTTGTGTTGGCGCGGATGCAGTCTGGCATTATCGACGCATCGGCGACGCGTAGGCCCTGCAACCCTTTGACATTGCCTTGCTGGTCCACCACCGCCATGGAGTCGGAGTCGGGACCCATTTTACAGGTACCCGAGATGTGCTGGGTGGTGGTGACATTACGCTTCAACCAGAAATCCAACGTGTCGTCCGACACCAGGTCGGCAGGCTGGGGCTCCAGCATCTGCTTGACGATGGGTTTGTAGTCGTCGTGCTCCAAGACCTCGATGCACTTCCTGACCGCCTCCCTGAGCCGTTCAAGGTCTCGGGGGTCGTCCTGGAAGTAGTTATAGTTCAACTCAGGCTGGACGTTGGGGTCGGTGGATGTAATCTTAAGGTTACCGGAGCCGTAGGCCAGCTCCAAGATGCAGGTGAACCGGATTCCCTCGGCCTCCAAGGGGTCGCCCGAGATCGGCGAAGAGAATGACGATGCCATGATCTGGATGTCATTGCGCAGGTCCGAGCCGGTGGCGGTGTAACGGAGGGCCACCTGCGACCGCGGGTCTTCAGGATTGAGCGGAAAATCGTCTTGCACTTCGATGGGCACACGGACGTTGGGGTGGTCTCTAAGGTTCTGGCCCACACCTGGGACCTCGAGGACCAAGGGAATGCTTAGCCCGTCTAACACTGCTTTGGGACCAACTCCCGATAGCATCAACAGTTGCGGTGAGCCAATGGCCCCGCAAGAGAGGATTACCTGGGAGGCTTCTACCACGAACCGCTCGCCGTCGCTCTCCACTTCCACTCCGGTGGCGCGATTGCCATCGAAGATGACCCGGTGAGTCGTGACGTTGGGTTTGATGGTTAGGTTCAACCGATGGCGGCACTCAGCCAGATAAGTCAGTGCGGTGCTCATGCGGATTCCGTTGGGGTTGTTCATTGGGATGGGGCCCACGCCAGCCGATTCCGGGTGGTTCATGTCTGGGTCGTCGGGATGACCCAGAGCGCGGAAGCCGGCATAGAACGCATTCTGGGCCGGCAGCCAAGTATCCCGCTTGTGGCGGCGCACCGGGATGGGTCCTTCCGAGCCGTGGAAATCGTCATGGATGTCTGTGTCGGTCTCAAGTTTTCTCAGGTAGGGGAGAACGTCGGTGAAGCCCCACTGGTCGTTGCCCATGGCGGCCCAGGCGTCGTAGTCCTCCGGAACACCGCGCAGCAGCACCTGGCCATTGATGGCGCTGGAGCCTCCCACCACCCTGCCTCTGGGCACCGGGATGGGTGTAGTCTGCTCAGGTGTGGTGTTGCCCTGGAATGAGTAGTTGTGGGGTGCATCCACGGCGGAAGCGGTCTGGTTATACCCGAATTTGAGGTCGTCCGGATAATGCTCAAAGTCGGGGTAATCGGGCCCGGCTTCTAACAGCAGGATCGAATTGTTGGGGTCGTCGGACAGTCTGCTGGCGATGACGCATCCAGCGGAACCTGCTCCAACAATTATGTAGTCGTATTTCATGACGGCCTACTCCTCTTTGGGGTTTATGGCTGGGTTTTGGGGTCCCTCTTCCGCTTGGTAAAGCTGGAACGCAATAAACGTGGGCGTGATTCGCGGCAGACGGCATTATCGCATATCAAACCAGTCGCGGCACCTACCGCTGGGACACACGAAGGTTATGTTGAAGATGAACCGGAGGTTATGCATGTTGCGTTTCAGACTGAAATCCCTTGCGATGAGCTCTTGAATAATGTCGTTAGAGGCGTTTTAAAAGGCGCCGTCCTGGGCTTGGGCGGCCAGAAGCTCCCGGGTGAGCCACTCTAGGACGCGGGACAAGTGTTCGCCGGCTTCTTGGTGCGGCGTTTCGACCTTTTGGGGTGGAGATAAAGCTCCTCAAGTTGATAACAGATCTTCAGTTGAATTGACCAAGAGGACTCGGCTTCTCATCGACTCACTGGTGTTCAAGGGATTAGCTATGTCCTCTGCCTGCTGCACCGAATTCGCCGATTCGCCAGCTAAGACCGAGTCCAACTGGACCAGATATCCGGGACCTTGGCGATCTCAGTTTAGAGCAACTCCTCTAAGAGCAGGCGGGTATTGATCAGGTGCTCTTGGAGATCGACTACCAGAGATGAGGGGACCAAGTTTGAGTAATAGATGATAAAACCCGGGACCGGGTGTTCGGTCATAATCGTCCCTTGAGACACCGTTATCACATCGTTAAGTTCAAGATCCTTCAAGGTGTATGCGGCCGAGGCCACCTGATCGGAGATCTCGATGTCCACGGACCAGTCTCCGGCTACGTCCAAAGCGCCCTATCGGCTCCACTCCAATTCTCCTGAAGTTGTGGGGAACATCCTTATCGCCGTGGCCTTGTTACTGTGGAAGCCAACGACGTTCACATCTTCGGCCGTGACCCAGGGCGCCGGTATGTTTTGAGGGTCGCTAAAGGTGAACGTCACCAACTCCCAAGGCGGCAATCCTGCCAGAGAGAACGAAACATAGCCGCTGGCAATCAGTACCTCGGGAGTGACGCTCAACGTGATTCATGTGCCCAGGTCGTGCTGCACAGACCCGGCTGCGGGCGGTTTCGGCTTTGGAGTTGAGATAGCTGTCGGCTTCGGCGTCGCCGTGGGCGGAGGAATTGGGGTAACTGTCGACTGTGGCGTTGCCGTAGGTAATATGGGTGACGGGGCTGTGGCAGGTTGGGGGCAAGACGGTCGGCTGTGGACACGGACCGGGAGGGAGTGTGAGAGTGGGAAGAGGATTGGCTACGGCGGGTGACAGGGTTTGGGTAGCCGCCGGGTCTGGCGCGGCAGCCTGGCTAGCCGTGCCAGCGGGTATAGATGTGTTGGCCGACGTGGTATCCCCTTCGTCTTGGGTGCATGCGGCTGCGGCAAACAGGAAAGCAGCCGCAACGATCAGTTTTGCGGTAGATTTACCTTGGAACTTCGAAGAGTTACCGCCGGGCCAACTGTAGGCGGCGTTGGCATAAACGACATCAAATTAGTCTGTCATAGACGGAATATTAAGAGCAACTTGGCCTCTCTTCCCACTGTCTATCTTGATGTCGAGGTCCAACCTTTAAGCTCAAACATGTGTTAGGATGCCTTAGGCTTTCGAGGCTCCGCGAGGCCCGATTTATTCGATAATAATTGGCCAAAATCAAAGGCC
>VFHF01000229.1 GCA_009392095.1 SAR202 cluster bacterium | reverse complement strand
GTTATTCCCCAGGTTATGAAGGTGGCCGCGGCGAGCTGTCCCGCCACAGCTATAGAAGTGCCGAAATCGTCTGCCAACGCCACCAGGAGGGGCCCAAGCATCAGGCTTACCGCCCTGACCAAAAACATGATGGCCGCAAATAAGAGAAGCGTCCACGACGAGACTCCACGTTGTTGGACTGCGGTCACAACTACTCCGCGACGAACCTGAGGGTCCAGGCTTCCCTCCCCGCTCATGGCCGAATCGACTGCGACGCCATTCAGGGGCCTTGGTTTTCCTGCCGTAACCCGTGGCTTTGCATTGGGGGCAACTCAAGTGTAATCAATTATATTGTTGCCAACTAAAACTGGGTCACCAGGTGATGCACCGGTGGCCATTTATAGAAGCGATATTGGATGCGAATCAACAAGTACACCCCGGAGGGTTGACTTAATCACATGGGAAATATTGCAGGTATTTTATTTGGCCTAATTGGCTTGGCAATACCAATCTTAATAATTGGGGCAATCGTATATTTCATATTAAGAATCAAATCAGGAATAGCACTTTCAATTTCGTACAAGGACGCTCTCCGAGTGTATTTCTATATCGTAATTTTGGTTAGCGTTGGGCTTACAGGGGTAGGTGGTGTGTCAACACTAATCAATGTTGGATTAGGAGAGATGGTCGGTCGAGAATTTAGCTATGGAGAGGTGTACCAAGACCATCGAGAGTTACAAGACCTCAAGAACAACGAAGATTCATCATCCTATGTTGTACGAGATAACCGATCTTTATCTGAGAAAATCGACCTGGAAATGAAAGGAAATTTAATAAACGGAATTAGCTTAGCAGTGATTGGGTCGTTCCTAATGCTTGTACATTTCTTAGGTCGAAGGTTGGTCGAAACTGTAGATGAGCATTCAGACCTGCTAAGAAGGTTATATCTGATTGCTGGCCTTGCGATTTTCGCCGTGATTACTATTGTGTCCTTAATAGCAGGAATACCTGAAACTCTTAGATATGCTCTATTAGAGGTTGAACCAGGTCAAGAATCTCCAGGCGAGGCCCTGTCCATTGCGATAGTCGGATTACCGATATGGGTTTCTTATCTCGTGGCCACATTGAGAAATATCAGAAGCCAGTAAATTTCCCTAGGGTGACCCTTTCTTTGGAGGCCTTTAAGGCTAGGCAGCAGGTGGCCGCGGGGTTCATCCAACTGCAGCCACATCCAATGACCTAAACATATAGTTCATGTCAGGATGTCGCAAATTCCGATAGGGTTAGAGTAGTTCTGATTCACGATGGCCAGCAGGGCATGCACGAAAGTTGCTAGTGGAATAGTCAAAATAACCCATATTTGGGACCTTCTAGGGTCAAATGGAATGGATTCCGGCCCATATTCTCTTAGCTCTTTATATGGTCAACTACACACCCTTACCACAATCCTTCTAGCGCCTACTATCGTGGCCGTTCATAGGGGGCATTTTTCAGGGTTGTCAGGTCCATCGGAGGCAGTTCCACCTCTAAGAATTGTCGCACTCCGTTAGCCAGTTCATCATAGCTGGGGAACCACGCTCGAAGTTGGGCCTGCCACGCGTTTAAACCCCCACTCGCATGAAGTTCGAATACGGATTCTCTAGCATCGAGTTCGGAGGCCACATGATCCCATCCCAGGTGCAAAATCGCGGCACGTTGGAGTGCCGTGTAGCCGCCACCTCCATAAGCGTCCTCTAACTCTGTTGCCATTATAGGATCCGCGAAATCCGTATCAGCAGGCGCAACTATTAAGGACGAACCAGGCAAACCCCGTAGTATCTCTGACATGCGTTGACGAGATTTAAAGGCGTTGATGGCGGCTGCTGCGAGGTGCAATTGGTTCGGCACAGCGAAACCGCCTACCGTCATTTCAGGATCCAATTCCGCAGCCCTTATACAGGTCCTGCTGGTCTGCACATCAACGGCTAGGTCGACCAATTGCTTTATAGTGACGGGATTCTCTTTTAGACCCATGACCTCCGTTAGCGCAAGTGCTATCCCAAGAGTAAATTCGGCCTTGGCTAACCAACCACAGTTGTGATGCCAGAGCAGCCACGACACCAGAGAATGGCGGCTGGTCCGTTCAAGACGTTCCCCAGTGAATACCCGTTCCCGTGGGATGAACACCTCTTTCATCCAGAGTGATGCGTCAAGTTCATCAAAACGGCTGCTAAGTGGCGAAAGAAACGGATTAGAGTGCCTAGCAGCTGTCCGGCGCGCGACAACGCGTACACCTGGGGAATTCACTGGCAATATGAACCACAACCAACGACCGCTACCGGACGGTAGTTCATCTCGACTAGTGATTAGGACATCTTCCGCGAACGGCGTGCTGGTATGCATTTGCACTTTGCCGCTGACAACGATCCCGCGGTCGGTCTCACCGTCAAGGCGGATTGCTACTGGGTCTTGTCTGAGTCTAGGCCCAATAAGTGGTCCGCCCCCGGCAAAGGTAAGAAATCGACCGGTGTGGGCGATTGATTCTTGATATTCCCTAGCCGCTGCTATTTCCACAGAAGACTTGTCCAATGTTTTGAGGTGATTCAACATGCCCAGTGCTATTAAAGCGCCGTAACCCGGGGTATGAGTGATATTGCCACCGCTAGCAAAAAGTATGGCTCGTATTGCCTCTCCTTGCCGTTGGAGCTGGGCGGAAGTCGTAGGTACCTCAAAAGCCAACGGTTTCCTTTCGGTCGTGCCATCTGGGCCGGTTAGCAGACTACCTTCCCAAACAGGGTCGAAATGGCGGTCATACCATTTTTCATATTCCAGTACCATCGCAGACGTAGCTGGATGGGTCGTAACATCTTCTACCGGCCCTTCCCCCATCACCCATACATCGCGCCCATCCCGTAGGCTTTCGCGGTACTCAGATCCTGTTCGCATAATGCCCTCGATTATTTAGATTCGCAGAGAACAAGCGATGAACAGCCCCTGGTTAGTCGGTTAATCAGACATTACCTGACAATGGTTTTGAGTCCGTTTAAAGCCTGGGGCAAGGCCATGGAAAAACTCACGACCCCGAAGGCCAATCATAGCCGTCGCAATGCCAATCATGGTGGGGCCAAAAATAGAATAATCATTACCGGAGCAGAAGTGAGGATACATTTTATCGGCATTTTGTACCTCTGAACTTAATGATAATCCTAAGTTGTAATGGCTTTACAAGCAAATAGAAGGGAGGACGTTTGTTATAGCTGTAACAAACGTCCTCTACAGGAATTAGCAACTGACAGATATCCTACAAGACACTTCTTGGGGACCAAAACGTTGATCGAACGAAAGAAATAGCCGCTGGTTTTTCTTCAAGGGTTATTTTTAGGTCTAACGTTCTTTGGTGCCAAAGGCAAGAATAGAACTGGCACAAGGTCATCATGACCGATTTTCGAGTCTGGTGCGAGTCGTTCTAATTAGTGTTATTAGGCGTGATTTGACCCAACCACCAGAATATTTTCCTGCAAGCGTCCGTACCTAAATGTCTTGCTGTGTTAGATAGTGTTGTCAAGTTCGTTATCAATTCGGTTATCAAATTCTGGCAGCGGCGGTTGGGCTGCCCAGGATCCGGCGGTTGGAATAACCCGTCCCCCAAAAGACGGCCCATGCCTGTGCCTTTGAACTTAACCAACCCCGCTCATAACTTCGAAAGAGGCTTCCGTCTGTGGTTCTTAAATATGATAGCGGCTATCATGTAACCTATGGGACCAGTTGGCCATACCGCTATATCTACCGTCGTCGGAGCATCGATTTGGGGAGTAACTGGATCGCCTCTAGCTGGGGGTGTAGCCGCCGGTGTGGGTGTCCTGGTGGACGTTGACCATTTGGTTGATCTATATCAGTCTTGGATTAGACGTAAAACACACCTCGTCATAGTGCCATTCCACGGTTGGGAATATTCGTTAGCGGGGCTTTTGGTTCTGTGTTTTGGGTTCTACCATCCTGTTTTTCTAGCTGTTGTAATCGGTCATTTGAGCCATGTCACTACTGATCATTTCCACAATCGGCTAACACCTCTAAGCTATTTCGTTCTATACAGGGTTTGGGTCCGTTTTGACGCCCGTAAGATAGCACCAGGAAGGGACTCGGCTTATTTCCATCATAATTTAACCTCATTTTTCCCATTCAGAAGCTTGTGGGAGCCTTGGTACTTGCGGAAGGTTGAGCCATGGTTTACCGCCAGAGAACACAGCACATCCGAAGACGTAGTTATTGAACCAAACAAGTGACCTCTGTACTCAATTTTCTGAGGACCCTCCTTGTGGATGGAATCCTGGTCCTACTGATTAAGAGTCAGCCGTTTTTCGTGCGTAGGCGTGCATAGGAGTCCACCATAGTCACGATTTGAGTCTAACCGCTGGGACCGTGCCTACAGTACAACAATAAATCGAGGCCTTTTTAGGCCTTAAGTGGCCAGAAAGACTGGAGCCGAACACTTAACAAAACCAGAGCATTTTGAGTTTGGCTGGGGCCTTCGGTGACAGTTCAATTATTCCAGAATTGCACCGGTGAAGTCGGATCCAATGGTATCAGTAAGGCCGGCACTTCGAGTCCAAAGGTTCCAATCTTTCCACCGAGCAACCAATTACTAGATCCGTCGTATTGAAGCCCTTACTTTCGATGGTTGGTTTCAGTAGCGTATTTTAGACCGCTTTCGGCGGGCCCTCGATACCGATTTCTTTGCTGATCTTTCCGTCACGAATCTCGAATATATGGGTCAGACGCATTTGGACCTTGGTACCCACAGGAAATGGCATGAAACCGGCCTTAGTTATCTCTAAAGATATGACGCTATCGTCAACGACTCTGTCCTCAGTTGCGAAACGGTCCAAAGTTCGAAATTCCACGTCTTTGAACCCAGAAAACATCTCCCGGTAGTTGTCCGCCACTTCCTGTTTCCCATGTAGGACAATATTTCGAGAAGGTGCTTCCCATATAATATCGTCGGTATATAGGCCCACAGCCTCGTCGACTCGCCCGCCAGCCTCACTGCCAAAATGGGCTTCTACCATTGCTAGGTTCGCCTCAATCTTTTTTTGAACCATATTGCCTCCTTCACTAATCGCCATCTGCGTATCTGCAATACCCAGTTGTTAAGACTCCCCCGCAGTCTCGCTCGCACTTCAAAAGATCAATGTCATTAGAACCGCAGGTATATTACACCTATGACTGAGCCGAGTAGCTAGCTTCCTACAACTATGTCACAGTACAGCTAGTTAAAATGTTCGCGCGTACTAAGTTGTTGGCTCGGCCCTACTTTTAAACCGGATAAGTCGTCCACCCGTTGCTCCCCACAAGTGAAAGCCCACATTCGAAAATCTGGGCTTTCACTTGTGACCGTTTTGTCCCCAATAAGTCTCGCTAGGGCATAGGCCTCTAGTGCCTTTGGGCCTACCGTCAGGGTCACCGCTCTGGCCTGGCTGCCAAAGGCTCAGGTTGCTATTAGAATTGTTAGCAGTGGTCATCATTTTTCTACTATGTTATGTCCTGACCCGAACTGACACGAAATCACTCCCGCATCTGCTTTTAAAGCGCTACCGATTTACCGCCTGCTACTGAAGACTGTTCCATGGCCACTAACAGCTTATGCCGATCAACCGCAAAGTCGAAATCAGGCATGGTTTTAGCGCCATCTTTGATGGCTTGGCCGAGAGTCCGGTAAATCTGCGCCACGTTGAATGGTGCACCTGTTGGAACTTCGCTTGGTATGTGAGTTAAGCCATCAGGGATTGCCACCTCGACGAATTTAGTCTCGCCTCCGTGGGCGCCACGAATCGTAATATTACCGTATTGAATCATCTCCTGCGAGGAAGCTGTCAGTGTGCCATCTCGGCCATAAACCTCCATCCTCCAACCGGTGCCATGCCACGGAATTGTTGCGACATGAGCCGAAGCCACCGCGCCTCCAACCAGTGTTCCGTTAATCAAAACGTTATCCGCTGAGCTAACCGCCACCGTCTTGCCAGCCTCCGATGTTTCCCATTCTGTCACCTGCGTCGCTACCTTGGCCGAAATCTCCTTGAATTCACCAACACAGAAACAAAGAGCGTCGATGGCGTGACCGGTGCCTATGGTGAGGGTATTCCCGCCTTTTTCCCGGTCGGCCATCCAGGGCATGCTAAGACCTCTTTGAAGCACACCGGGCAGGAACATAGTCATATTGCAAGCCAACACTTCCCCCACGTATCCCTGGCTTATCAACTCCTTCAGGTGCAGAATGGCCGGAGCGCCGCGGGCCTGTAGACCAACCATATTGGTCACGCCTTGCGAACGGGCCAAAGAGGCCATTTCTTGGGCTTCGTCCAGGTTTGCTCCTAGAGGCCATTCACAGAACACATGCTTTCCTGCCTGCAAGGCCGCCATTACCATATCGTGATGTAGTGGCACCCGTACTGAAACCGACACCAAATCGATGTCCGGGTGGACGACCATTTCCTGATAATCATGGAATGCTAACCTGGCACCATAAGCCTTGGCTGATTCAGCTGCTGTCTCAGCGTTCGATGTACAGACAGCTGTTAACTCGTACTCGGGCAATGCCAATAGCGCTGGTAAGTGAGCGCGCATGCTCCAACCATAATTGGCGTTGGCTCCGATTATTCCGATTCGTATTTTATTCTCTAGCATGTCTAACACCTCAATCGTTGATCCAAATAAATGTCGCCCGAGGGAGTATTCAAGTTCTTAGGCGCTAAAGACAGACATCTCGCGGTTGCGAAGCGTACCCGGGGACAGTCTCCAGGAATTATTTGGCCGCCCTTTCAAAATCCTCACCTCGTAGGTGTGACTCTGGAGGCAATCGTTCCAATAATCCGTCGAGACGACTAGCAGGCTGCAAGATAGTCTCTGTCATAACACCGGAATTATATGACGAGATGCACGTTGTTGGCACAACCCCGCCTCAACCAGTACCCACTCCCTATCACTTACGGAGGTGGGGTGTTTGGACTACTGGTGCTGCATGGTCAGAACGTGGTAAAACGAGATGACTGAAACATAGGGATTGTAATGAAGCGAAATTCTCCTTGGTGGACTTTAACGATTGGTCACATATAAGCCTACAAATGCTAGGTATTGGTGCGTTACTGACTTGGAGTGTACCGGCCTTGAACCGAAAAGACATGAAATCATCCAGATCGCCCGGGTAGTAATAGACACCGTAGAAAAAACCATAATCCCCGGCCTGATGACGTCCGAGTACATTCTGCCCACGCGTTGGGATCAGCGCGATCACGAGGCGATGAAAGTAAATGAGCTAACCATCGAAAAGCTTCAAGCTGAGGGGATCTCAGCAACGCTGGCATTGAGAGACTTCAGCAGTGGGGTGAATTGGAGCGAAACGGTACTTGCTGCTTGGGGTGTGGACTTCGAGACCAAGTTTCTCCGGGATGCATTCCAGCGTATCGACAGGGTGGTACCATTCACTTTCAAGGTAATCGATGTACGTAGCCTAGGCCATCTCCCGAGAGCGAAGTTGGGTTTCACGGATTATATGGGTCTAGGTGAATCGTGCGATTATTACGGAGTCCCGTTCGATAGTGGCAAGGCCCACGATGCCCTTTATGACGCTACTAAGACGGCAGAGTTGGCCTTGGCGTTGTTGAAGTTGGACTAGTTACGGTCACCTTCCACAAGTTGATTTGCTATAAGACGAGGGTGATAAATGGCCTCTCCAGAACAGTGCGTGGAGCTGGTTAAGTCCGAGTCCCTGCGCATCCAGCAATACTTAACCGTCCTTTCCGCCGAAGATATGGCCCGGCCTAGCGCTTGCGATGCCTGGGAGGTCAGGGACGTGGTGGCCCACCTAACCGGCGGCGTTGATTTGTTTGCCGCAAACATCTCCAGGGGAGCCCAAGGGGATTCAACCCCGCCTGAGGGTTTCCCTCCAGCCAGTGTCAGTTCTTTGATGGCCAGGATGGAAGCAGGGGCCCAGCGGGCCATCAGCCTGCGGGAAAGTATGGGCGATCAACTCTTGACCACCTTTGCCGAACGGTGTGAAAACTTGACCCAACTTCTCGAACGGCTGGCAGCAAGGGACTGGGATAAACTCTGCTACCATCCGGCCAAGGTGATCTCTGTCGCCACTTATGTTGACCTCCGTTTGGCCGAGCTGGCCGTTCACGAATGGGACATTCGCTCCAAGCTAGACGCCTCGGCCCAACTGTCTGTCCAGTGCCTTCCTGCCGTGATGGACCTTATGCCCTCGTTCGTGGTGGGGACACTGTTCCGGCCGGGCAACAAGCAGTCCGCGTCGGGCCGCTTCCGCTTTGAGTTGACGGGAGTGGTTTCCGGCAGCCACGACATAGTGGTGGAAAACGGCGACTCTCACATGGAAACAGCCGGGACGGGATCGACCAGCGCAACATTCAGATGTGATACGGAAACCTTTGCCTTGCTCGCTTATAGCCGCATATCCCTGGACAAGGCCGAATCGGAAGGACGCTTGACTGTTGAAGGAGACCGTGAATTCGCTTCTTTAATCAGCGGTTAGCCCATACCTGACCTGGCATTGTCCCAACGACGAATCCCCACTAAGCACGCCCCACTTTTTTAAGTGCCCCATCCCCAGTGGCTTCCTGATGTGGGGTGTCTCTGAAACAAGAAAGCCCCTTCAAACGAGGGGGCTTTTGGCACCTTTGCTCCGTTACAGCCTGCTAGCCAGTTATGCCGCTAAGGTCGAGGGTTAATGTTCGCAATTGGAGTTACCTTGCTTGTCCATCGCCCCAACATTGGTCTCATCAATTCCGTTACTTTGGCCATATCATCCGTATCAACAACCATAAAATGGAAATGCTCAGGCTGACAACCACCACCAATCACGTATTCGATTCCCAGTTCTTTGCACCGTTCTGGCCAAGTTGGCACGGGGGTGAACTTGCCAGGGTTTCCTATTCCACAAAGTTCAGGGGTGTGATGAGATGTGAAACCGCATAGTAACCTCCAA
>VFHF01000228.1 GCA_009392095.1 SAR202 cluster bacterium | reverse complement strand
GACCCATCGTTTGGCCCGGCGGCAGTACACCTGGTTCAAGCCGTCTGACCCCCGGATCACGTGGCTAGACGCCTCTGATCCAGGCGCGGCCCAACGGGCCGCAGATTTGGTATCCGCACACCTGTCTGAGACCGGCCCTGTGGTACAATGAGCCTCCCGTCCCACTAGGAGCCCAGACATGAAATTCACCAAGATGCACGGCGCTGGCAACGACTATGTATACGTTGACGCCCGTTCAGAAGACCGCGACTGGCCCGAGTTGGCCCGCCGCATGAGCGACCGCCATTTTGGTGTCGGCGGCGACGGCCTGATACTGATCAAGAATTCGGATGTGGCCGACCTCAGGATGAGCATGTTCAACGCCGACGGCTCCGAGGCAGAGATGTGCGGCAACGGCATCCGGTGCTTCGTTAAATACGCGGTCGACCGCGGCATCGTCCCAAATTCGGGAGCATCGGTAAGCGTTGAAACCCTGGCCGGCATCCGGCAGGTAGCCCCGATCAAAGAAGACGGCTCAGTAACCGGCGCCAGAGTTTCCATGGGACTGCCAATTTTGACCCCCGCGGACGTTCCGGTGAAGCTTGAATCGGCCGGCGAATACGGCGCGGGCCCGGTCCTAAAATATCCCTTCCTGATGGACGGGTACGACCTACCGCTTAGCTTCGTCTCAATGGGCAACCCCCATGCCGTCACGTTCATCGACACCGCCGTGGCCGAGTTCCCGTTGCACACCGTTGGGCCCAAGATTGAGCACCACTCGATCTTCCCCAACCGGGTCAACTTTGAGATCGTGAACGTTGACAGCCCCAACCACTTAACCGCCCGTGTCTGGGAACGGGGTTCGGGCGAAACTCTGGCCTGCGGCACCGGGGCCTGCGGGATAGCTGTAGCATCCATACTCACTGGGCACAGCGGAAACACAGTTGACATAACCCTGCCCGGTGGCACACTCAAGGTGGACTGGGACGGCCAGGGCGAGGTCTTCTTGGAAGGCCCAGCGCAGGAAGTATTCAGCGGGGAATGGGCGTAGATCAAAAACTGGGAGGACTGAAGTCGACATGGTGAAATTTTCGGACCGATTGGGGAAGCTGTCCCCATATCCATTTGTTGAAATCTCACGAATAATCGCCGAGAAGCGCGCCGCTGGGGCCGATGTAGTCACTTTTGGCATTGGAGACCCGGACATACCGACACCCCAGCCCATCATAGACCGCCTGTTGACCGCGTCCCAGTACGCGCCCAACCACCGCTATCCCGAAACTGATGGTCTGCCCGAGATGCGGCGGGCCTTCGCCCAGTGGTATGACACCCGATTCAACGTGAAACTTGATCCAGATACCGAAGTTCTGCCTCTAATCGGCGCCAAAGAGGGCATCGGGCACGCCGCTTTCTGCTTCCTTGACCCGGGCGATATCGCCCTTATCCCCGACCCGGCCTACCCGGTCTACGGCGTGGGCACCATGTTCGCTGGGGCCGAAAGCCACATCATGCCGCTGTACGAGAAGAACGGCTGGCTGCCCGAGCTGGACGCCATCCCGGCCGATGTGGCCCGGAACGCCAAGCTCATGTGGCTGAACTACCCCAACAATCCCACCAGCGCCACCGCCAGCGAAGAAGATTTTATTTCAGCGATCGCGTTCTGTAGAGAGAATGACATCGCCTTGCTCCACGACGCCGCCTACAGCGAGGTTGGCTACGACGGATACAAGCCTATCAGCTACCTGGAGGTCGCCGGTTCCAAGGACATCGGTCTGGAGTTCCACTCATTGTCCAAGACCTACAACATGACCGGCTGGCGCATCGGCATGGCCGTGGGCAACGCAGCCATGATCAAAGCCCTGTTCCAGATCAAGGCCAATTTGGATTCGGGGGTGCCCCAAGCTGTTCAGGAGATGGCCATTGAGGCCTTGACCGGTCCCCAGGACTGCGTGGCAGACAATCTGGACGCCTACACTCGCCGCCGTGACAGAGTCGTGAAAGCCGTCAAAACCATGGGGATGAGCGTGGACGTCCCCCGTGCTAGCCTGTATATATGGGCCAAGGTCCCGGATGGTTACACCTCCGCTGAAATGGCGCAACTGCTGCTGGAAGAGCTGGACGTTGTGGTAACACCTGGTTCCAGCTACGGCAAGTACGGTGAAGGTTACATCCGCCTGTCCCTGACCACCCCCGACGAACAGATCGAAAAGGGCTGCCAGCGGCTGGAGACCTGGAAGATTCCCCCGCCCAAGGGCAGTTAAGTTAGGGAGTAGAGTCCATAAGTAAACGCTCCAAACGTAAACTTTCCTCAATTCCGGTAGAGCCCGAACCGGAAAAGGCGGTTCTCGTCGCGGTCGAGATGAACCGCCGCAACCACCCTTGGTCTCTGGAAGACACCCTCTCCGAACTTGAGTACCTGGCCAACACCGCCGGAGCTCAAGTTGTCGGCAACGTCACCCAACGGGCGAACAGGCTGGGGTCTACCTACGTCGGAGCAGGTAAGGTGGACGAAATCCGCGAAATGATGGGCGACCTCGAAGCGGACGTGGTCATCTTCGACGACGAGCTCACCCCCGCCCAGCAGCGCAACCTAGAAAACGCCCTGGCTTGCAAGGTCATCGACCGGACCGCGCTGATCCTTGACGTGTTTGGCCAGCATGCCTCGACCCATGAAGGCAAACTACAGGTGGAACTGGCCCAGCATGAATACCTATTGCCCCGCCTGGCGGGCCAGTGGTCTCACCTAGAGCGTTTGGGCGGCGGCATCGGCACCAGAGGCCCCGGTGAGACTCAGATCGAGACTGACAGAAGGCTGGTCAGAAACCGCCTGCAGAAGATCAAGTCCGAGCTGGAAGCGGTCCGCCGGCGGCGCAGCGTCCACATGGAACGCCGCAAGAAATCTACCATCCCCATGGCTACGTTGGTCGGCTATACCAACGCCGGCAAAAGCACCCTTTTCAATGCCTTAAGCAACTCCAAGGTGATTGCTGCAGACCAGCTCTTCTCCACCTTGGACCCGGTCACCCGCCGCATCCGGCTGCCGTCCGGGGCGCAGCTACTTTTGAGTGACACAGTGGGGTTCATCCAGAAACTTTCGCCCAAGGTAGTTGCCGCTTTCCGCGCAACATTAGAAGAATTGCAGCAATCTGACATCCTGCTCCACGTCATAGACGTCTCCCACCCCAAGGCCCCGGAGCAGACCAGGGTTGTGGAAGAAACCCTTATGGACCTGGGGCTGATGGACAGGCCCAGGATTTTGGTCATGAACAAGATGGACCTTATGGCCGAAAGGTCTCTAGACAATTCCAACGGCGATTCACCCAGCCTGCCTGCCCACGAAGCGCAGTCGGGTATCTTAGTGTCGGCCGCCAAAGGATGGAACCTCGACGACCTGCTCAGGGAGATTGAAGAGACCCTCATCGACATGGACGGCCCGTTGACTGTCGTTGACGCTGCAGGCAGCAGCCGAGGTCTGTAACAGAACACCAGACTTCGGCAATATTACATAATCCGCTTAACTGATTTTGCAATCCTATCCATCCATGATCGCTCCTAGGGTATGGAGCGACTCCTGCACCGCCAGCACGCTGCTGTCTGGAAACACGACCTAAGATGAAATACAGGGCCTGCTGTTTCGGAAATAAACCCCATTACCAAAATTCTGGCGATCAGGTTT
>VFHF01000227.1 GCA_009392095.1 SAR202 cluster bacterium | reverse complement strand
TCAGGGACGAAAAATCGGCCAGTTTAGCCACCGTTGTGGATGCCGGATCTCTGCAGAAATTAGGCATCGCTCTAGCCGCCGTCACTCCCTGATTCAGATTTCAATCAGTGTCCCCTCCCCCGCTTGCGGGGGAGAGTTAGGGCGGGGGCGCGTTTCTAGAGGTCCATATCAGTAGCGGAACCACCCTACCCCAACCTCCGGGCCACCGGCAAAACCTTGTCAGCCAGGTGCTCCATCACCTTGATGCAGTCAGACAGGCTCTCCACCCTGAAGTCGTAGGTCAGTTGGTCAATCCCGATCTCCTGACAAGTCCCCAGGTCGTCGATAACCTCTTGGGTGGCGGCCACCAGAGAGCCGCCACTTCTCACGTAACCACCTTCACCCAGACCCATGTCGGTGAAATGGAGACTGCGCTTCAGCGAGACAGTGACCTCAGATTGGGCGCGCCCCTCTTTCTCGACGCGCTCCCGAAGGTAGGGGAGGTTTTCGGCCACGAATTCCGGTGTCTGTCGTGTGGTGTGCCAGCAACTGCCGTATCTGGCGGTTCTGCGCAGGGCCGCTTTGGTATGGCCCCCAACCCAGACAGGGATCCCCGGCTGTTGGACCGGCTTGGGCTCGAATTGGATTCCGTCGATGCTGTAGTACTTGCCGTGGAACTCCGGGTTAGGCTGGCTCCAGAGCGCCTGCATGATCCTCAAGAACTCGTCGGTCATCGCGCCGCGTTGGTGGTAGTCCAATCCCAGGATCTGGAACTCTTTCTCCAGCCAGCCCACTCCCACGCCGCAAATGATGCGGCCGCTGGTCAAAACATCCAGCGACGCGAACATCTTGGCCTGGACCACCGGGTTGCGGTATGGCAGGATGATTACCGTGCTGCCCAGCTTGATCCGGCTGGTGCAGGCCGCGAGGAACCCCAGCAACGTCATAGTCTCCAGGAACGGTTCGTCTGACGGCCGGGAGAACGACCCGTCGCTAGTGTAGGGATACTGGTTGGTGCCTTCGGTTGGCAGGACGATATGGTCGCCGGCCAAGACCGACTCAAAGCCCAACGCTTCTGCCGTCTCAACGAATAGCCTCAAGCCCGGCACGTCGGGTATCCGGGGTATCGAAAGTCCGATTTCCAAATCTAATGCCTCCAACGTTGGTGAGGGGTTGTTGTGGATTTTGTAAATAGATAATTCGGCGTGTGAGGGCACGTAGCGTCAGGGGAGTATAAACCCAGCGCACGCCGCCGGACAAAACTGAGGCCATTTGCGGAGTACTGTACACATGATATAATTCTTGGAACTTCCGCCGGGCACACTGCAAAATCAAAATGTGCTTTTTGGCAAAAGGCAAGAATAGGAGGGATATCATGGAGAAAGGGAGTACGACGATAGACGGCGGCTCAGTAGAGTTCGCGATGAGCTACCGGCAAGAGATAATGGATGATCAGGGTCTATGTTTACAGGTATATTCTAAGATCGACGGTGATGATACAGAGATCTTAAGGTTCGACTGCTTCGACCAGGCTCCACACTATCATTACGGTCCCGAGAACCACAATATCCGTCTGTTCTTGGACAAAACTACATGTGGAACTCCGTTTGGTTGGACTATGGATAACCTCAGGAACAATCTTTCCACTATGGTCGAGCGGTCTGGTTACGACGAACTAGCCGCCAAGATCAAGACTTATCCTGTGTCAGCATCGGTTCTAGCAGAAGTCGAATCTAAGGGCCGACACTTGATTTCCAATGAGCGCCGGACAGTCACTCACAAATTCGAGCGAATGCTAGACAGCGATGTATTTGCTGTTGGTAATATCCGTATCGGCCTTGAATACCGCTTACTACCGCAGATAAATAGTGAAGGCTTAGCGATTCACGTGTTAACGGACATCGCTGGACAGAACGTGGAATTACTGGCGTTTGATTGCTTTGATAGCGGGCCACATTATCACTACGGCCCTAGGAATCAAGACATACGAATATATTGGGACACTACTACCTCCGGCGAAACGTTGAGGTGGACTATTGACCAGTTCAAAGCCGGTAACATTAGGAAAATGATTGATCGGGCTGGTTACCCGACAGTGGCTAATGACGTAGATGAAAACTTACTCCAGTCTATGATGCCTGAGATCGAACGACGAGCATTCGAATTGGTGGCCGAGAACAAAGGTTCCCAGCCCACAGCGAATGATCAACGAAAGACTAAGGCACAATTGATCGATGAGTTGGAATCTTTGCGAGAGCAAGTAGCGGCTCTTTAAGAAATCAGAGCTCTCTCCTGATCTAATATAGAGGCGGTTTGGGATAACAATCCCAAACCGCCTCTATTATTCTTTGCCTTCAGGGCCCCTGAACAAACGGTGTGCCGAAGGAGTGCGTATTATCGCAGTTCCACGCCGAGCTTACATCATCGTATATCCACCGCTGACGCTCAGTGTCTGCCCAGTGATGAAACTTGCCGCGTCAGAGGCTAAGAAAACTACTGCGTTAGCTACTTCCTGCGCCGTACCCATGCGACGGAATAGATAGTTTCTCTCCACCTTCTCTCGAACATCCTCTGTGAAGATGCCTCGCATCTCGGTCCACATGCTCTCTTCGCTGATGGACTCGTCTTCTGGAGGAACTACCAGCCCGGGGCACACCACGTTTAGGCGTAATCCGTAGCGCCCGGTCTCCCTGGCCACCGACTTGCTCAGGGCGATCACCCCGGCCTTGCAGGCGGAATAGACCGCCTCCCGGTATTCGCCCATCCGTCCAGCGTCGGAGCTGATGCAAACGATAGCCCCGGCCTCTTTCTCGATCATCCCCGGCAGCACCGCGTGGATGCAGTTGATCGCTCCCCAGAGGTTCACCTGGACCTCCCGTTCCCATTCGCTCCTTGGCTTTTCCATGAACAGACGGTCGACGGTCCAGCCCACGTTGTTCACCAGAACGTCCACTGGTCCAAACTTGGCGATGGCTGCCTCGATCATGGTGGCCACTTTCTCCGGGTCGGTGACGTCCGTGGGGACGACATTCACCAGGGCGCCCGTATCCATGGCCGTCACCTCTCCGGCGACGATCTCGCCCTGGCTGGGCACTAACTCGGCGATGGATATCCGTGAACCTTCAGCCGCGAAGGCGTGGACGATGGCGCGGCCGATGTTGGTACCGCCACCGGTGACGATGACGTGTTTACCCTTTAGACCCAGTTCCATTGGAATTCTCCTAGAAAGGAAATTGATCCCATAAGATAAGGATCTTCGATGGTTACAGGTCGCGGGAAAGAGAGGCCGGCCTCCGGACGTGTGGAACGCCGCCGAATCGAAGCCGCAGCAGGCCCTTAAAATCCTCTTTGGCGGTGTTGATTACGTTGACCGTGCTGGCCGGGTCGTCGATCCATTTCACTGGCACCGAGGCGATGTTGAACCCGCGTTTGGCGGCGATGAGCAGCAACTCGGTGTCGAAAAACCAGTTGTTGTTCTCGATGCTGGGCACGATGGCCTCGGCCGTGGCACGAGTGAGAGCCTTAAAGCCGCACTGGGCGTCGGGCAGGCCCGTTAAGAACATGGCGTTGATCAGCAGGTTGTAGCCCCTGGAGATCAACTCCCGCTTGAAACCGCGCCTGACCTGTGACTCCTTGCTCAGCCGGCTTCCCACAGCGATGTGGCTCCCGGCCTCTATGGCCGAAATAAGCTGAGGGAAGTGAGATAGGTCGGTGGATAGGTCGGCGTCCATATAGCTGACGATGTCGGCCTGACTGTCCAGCCAAGCGGTGCGCAGAGCCCGGCCCCGGCCTTTTTGGGGGATGCGGAGATAGTTGACGCCGGGATGCTTGCGGCAGAGCATTTCAGAGACTGCCTGGGTGCTGTCGGTGGAGGCGTTGTCGGCGATGGTTACCTGCCATGGGTTGGACGACAGATTGTGCTCTAAGAATTCGGTCAAGGCAGCAATCGTGCGTGGCAGGACCTCTTCCTCGTTGAAAACGGGAATGGTTATGTCAACAGTAGCGCCCAATCCTCTTTTTCCTTGCCAGCCGCGCCTACTCGTCTAATGCCTGAAGTGGCGGACGCCGGTGAACACCATAGCCAACCCAGCCTTGTCGGCGGCAGCGATGACCTCATCGTCGCGTATCGACCCGCCCGGCTGCACGATGGCGGTGATTCCGGCTTCGGCGGCCAGTTCGATGTTGTCGGCGAAGGGAAAGAAAGCGTCCGACGCCAGCACTGAGCCCTTGGCGTTACCTCCTGAGGCTCGCTGTGAGAGATGAACGCTGACGACCCGGTTTGGTTGGCCGGCCCCCATGCCCACGAGTGCTAGGTCCTTGGCGAACACGATCGCATTGGACTTGATGTGTTTGGCAGCCTTCCAGGCGAAGGCCAAGTCTTTCAGCTCATTCTTGGTTGGTTGTCGCTGAGTGGCGACGGTCCAGCTCGTCGGGTCTTCGGCGATGGCGTCGGCGGTCTGTACCAAGATGCCGCCGGTGATTGGTCGGAGATCGTAGGCAGGTGTTTCAGGTTGCTTGTCGATGGCCAAGATTCTTAGGTTCCGCTTTTTCTGCAGTATCTCCAGCGCCGCCGGTTCGTAGTCCGGGGCGATGACCACTTCGTAGAACACCGGCTCCATGGCCTCAGCTGCAGCGGCGGTGACGGTGCGGTTAAAAGCCACGATGCCGCCAAAAGCGCTCACGGTATCGCCCTCGTAAGCCTTCAAGTAGGCCTCGGCGATATCGTCCCTGCTAGCCAGACCGCAAGAGTTGGCGTGCTTCACTACGGAAACGGTGGCGTCTCGGAAGTCTGAGGCGGTCCGCCAGGCGGCGTCAGCGTCCATCAGGTTGTTATATGAGAGCTCCCTGCCGTGCAACTGACGGGCACCGGCCATCCCGACCGGGGCGCTGGACTCAGAGTAGAGCGCCCCGCTCTGATGCGGGTTCTCGCCGTACCTCAAGCCGGAGATCTTTGTCAGACAGATGGTCAGAGATTCGGGTAACTCCTCGCCCCCGCTGTCGTTGCCAAGCAGGTAGCCAGTTACAGCGGAATCGTAGGTGGATACATGATGGAAGGCCTTGCCTGCTAGCCCTCGGCGGTCTTCGACTGTTAGTCCACCGTTGGCCAGTTTCTCTCCTACCCAGCCATAGTCAGCCGGGTCAACGACCACGGCCACGGAAGGGAAATTCTTGGAAGCGGCTCGCAGCATCGTCGGCCCGCCGATGTCGATGTTCTCCAAGGCGTCGGCCAGGGTTACGTCCGCCTTGCTGATGGTCTCCACGAATGGGTAAAGATTAACCACCACGAGGTCAATGGTGTCGATGTTCAGATCCTTCAGTTCCACCATGTGGTCCGGAGAATCGCGCCTGGCCAGCAGT
>VFHF01000226.1 GCA_009392095.1 SAR202 cluster bacterium | reverse complement strand
TGGGCAGCCCACGGGCCCCAAGGCGGTGCACAGAGTGACCCTGAGCCAGCTTTTTCACAAGCTCAACACACCCCACACCAAGGGCGACATCGAGCAACTGGTCACCACCAAAACCACTTCAATCCTGTTCCCAGACCTCAAAGAGCACCGGACCCGGATACAATCGCTGGACAAATATGAGATGTCTGTGGTCTCTACCGGCGACCTGGAATCCCTGGACCTCGCCGTGAACGGGCTGGGCATCCCAGCCGACCGGGCCATCTCCGCCGAAGGGGCCAGATATTACAAAGCCCCACACCGGTATCTACCAGCATGCCACGAAGGAGCTCGGGCCGCCGAGGGAGCAGGTGCTCCACGTTGCCACCCACGCGTGGGATATCCGAGGGGCCAGGGCAGCCGGCATGGCCGGGGCCTACATTGACCGCTACGGTATTCCCTATGTTGACGCCGACGGCTCGTAACCGGACCTGGAAGTGCCGGGATTGGCGCAACTAGCCGATCAACTATCAGAGATCTAACAGCTAAAGCCCGGGTGTCCCTAAAGTGAGGAGGAAGTAGTGTCGACAAGGTTGGGCATCGAATTGGAGGTGGAGCCCGCGTTCACCGCGCGCGCCTACCGGGCCAGGAACATCGTCTGCGGGCAGTACGGGTCCTGGGCGGCCGAGATGCACATGTTGCGCATGAGCGTGGTCAGTTATTTCCAGTGCGCAGAGTCCGTATTGGACCATTTGACCCACGGCGTCGGACGCCTGGCTGAAGAGAGCCGGCAACGCAGCCCCCGGTTCTCCATCAATTGCCTTGGAGTGGCCGACGGCCGGAACACCGAAAACGGGACCGGGGACCGGGGAAATATCTTCCTGGATTTCCAGCAACCCGACTCCAACCATTCTCTGACCATTCTCCACCGCGATGTCGTAGCCATGGTGGAAGCCCTGCCCGGCACGGAACTGCCACCGGAGACCGGCGCCTTCCATCCCAAGATCAACCTCATGGAGTACGCAGACCTGCCTCTTGCAGTCATGGCTGACGCCTGTGAATTCGCCAAAGGCGTGGCAATTGATGTAGGCGTCCCCTCCGTGGCCCGTGCCTGGCGGCTGGCGTTGCTGCGATACCACTCGGAGGCCGCCGGCGACGACTGGAGCCACGGCAGATGGGCGTCGGACATCCGCTGGGAGTACCTGTCTAGCTATGTTCTTTAGGCTTCTTAGGGGAGTTTACCTCCTCTGTTGGCACCCATTCCCCCTCTGCGTTATCATGCTTTCAATTCTCAAACTCCAGGCCAACAAGCCCGTTTTAAAAGAGGAGACCAGGTTATGAAGACCACCGCAAAGCTACGCCAGATGATAAATTCCGACAGCCTGACCGTTGCGCCCTTCGTTCTTAACGCATTCCATGCCAAGATTGCCGAGTCGGTGGGGTTCCAGGCCGTTTACATGACCGGGGCGGGCACCTCCGCTGAGCGGGGGTTTCCCGACGTTGGCCTGCTGACCATGACTGAAATGGTCTCCAACGCCAAATATATCGCCGGAGCGGTGGACATCCCCGTCATCTGCGACGCAGACACCGGCTATGGCAACCCCCTGAACGTCCAGCGCACCATTCGCGAGTACGAAGCAGCGGGCGTGGCCGGCGTGCATATCGAGGATCAGGTGTTCCCCAAGAAGTGCGGCTTCTTCGCCGGCAAGCAGGTCATCCCACAAGAAGAAGCGGTGCAGAAGATTAAGGCTGCTCTGGATGCGCGCACCGACCCGGATTTCGTGGTTATCGCCCGCTGCGACGCCTACGCTGTCACGGGCTGGGAAGACACCATCAAGCGCTCCCACGCCTACATCGAGGCCGGCGCGGACCTGGTGTTCGTGGACGGCATCAAGAGCCGCGAGGACATCGAGAACTACGCCCGAGACATGTCCACCCTACCCCGGATGTACAACGGAGACCTGGCCAACACCAAAGAGATGGATGCCCTTGGCTACAAGGTCATGATCTGCGGCAGCACCATCTGGCTGATCTATAAACAACTCAAGGACTCGTTCACCGAGTTGATGGAAGACGGGGCGGTGAACCCAGATCGCTACGGCACCCGCTGGGACGTGGCTGGGCTGATGGGACTGGACGAAGTCTACGAGTTGGAGCAGAAATACGGCGTAACCGAGGCGCCGGTGGCTTAAGCGGATTCAATAACAGCGTCTAAATGGTCCGGTGTAGGATAAAGGCCCAAATATCTAATTAAGGGGAGTTATACCCATCAAGGATTGTCCGACTTGGTGTCTAGTCCTGAAGACCGTTCGGGCGTGATCAAGGACTTGGTCGAAAGTGTTGGCGGCCAGATAATAACCTTCGGCTATTGCTTTGGCGACTACGATTTTGTGGGCGTGTTCGAGTTTCCCGACAACACTACTGCGGCAAGTCTCGTGATGACTGTTGCCAACACAGGTTCAATAACCAACGCTAAGATAACGGTATTGATTCCGATTGCAGACGGCTTTGCGGCAGCCCAGAAAGCCAGGGATATGACCTATCACGCACAGGGGCAATAGAAACCGAATTTGCTCCGCCTAATCCGGGATCAGGGTCATGACCTCTCTGGAGAACCGTTCCATGTTTTCCTGTAGTTCCGGCACGGTGCTGCCCTGAAGCCCGATGATGAAGTTGGAGACGCCCAGGTCCTGATACTGACGGAGGTCGGCGGCTATCTGCTCTGGGCGCCCGTGCATCATCTCCCGGGAGCTGCCGGATGAATCGTCAAAAAACACGCCGGTGCTGAAGGTCAGCGACACCGCGTCCTCGGGCCGCCCGGCTTCCACAGTCAGTTTACGCAGCCTCGCTATCTTGCCGCCCAGTTCCTCCGGGTCGAGGATAGCTGGAGGACGGAGTCCGATGGGCATCCACCCGTCGCCGTATTTGGCGGCCCTTCGGATGGCCGGGCCCGTGTGTCCGCCGATCCAAATGGGTGGATGGGGCTTCTGGACTGGCTTGGGCTCAAATCCGCTATCTGATATCTGATAGTACTTGCCCTGGAACGACGGGTTCTCCTTGGTCCATAGCTCTTTGTAGAGCTGCAGGTACTCGTCGGTGACCGCCCCGCGTTCCTTGTAGGTGTCTAGACCCATGGCCTGGAATTCCTCTTCCATCCAGCCTACGCCCGCGCCCAGGATCACCCGGCCGCCGGAAAGCACGTCCAGCGTGGACAAAATCTTGGCCGTTAGCACAGGGTTGCGGTAGGGGATGATCAGCACGTGGGTCCCCAAACGTATTCTCTGGGTGCAGCCCGCGATGAAATTCAGCGCGGCCAACGGCTCGTAGTAGGGTTCGTTCGGCCGGAAGGTGGCCACGCCGTCGGCGGCATAGGGGTAGAAGGAGTCGACTTTCTTGGGCAGTACGATGTGGTCGCTGACCCATACGTGGTCGTAGCCCAGGTCTTCGGCTCGTTGGGCCACGCTGCGGAGTTGTTCCGGGCCGGCCATCTCGCCGCGGCTGGGCAATGAGGTGCCAAATGTGATTGCCATCAAGGTCCTCCACCTACTGTCGTGCCTGGATAACGGTTGGGGCCAGTTTAGCAGACAGATGGGCAGGAGGCATCAGGAAGGTATCTCCGGAAGTTAGTGGCGCTCCCTTCTGATTACGTAGGTGCCGCCGATGTAGTCGTGCCAGCCGCGTTTCTTTGGGTCCCAAAGCACCCAAATGAAGCCGATAAACATGACCAGGAATACGATCAATTTGCCCAGCACTTCACGTAGGAGGATCTGCTTCAACGAAGGCCGGTTGTCGTTGGCGTCCACGACCTGCAGCCCAAGCATCATCTTGCCCGGGGTCTGCCCAAGCTTATAGGTGAAGATCGTATGGTAGCTAAAGAATATCAGTGGGAAAATGCCGGGGATATCGATCAGCGCGATGATGATTCCGCTTGCCATCATTGGGCCAACAACATCGACTACGGCGGCGGAGGCGCGCGTTATGAAGCTGGCGTACTTGGTATTTGCTTTGGCGCCCTCGTGTCCCGCGCCGCAATTGGGGCAGTAACCCACTCCCTGGCGGAGACGGGCGCCGCATCGGTGACAAGGAAATGTGCTAGCCGGCTTGGCCCATGGCCCATCAGGCCTGTCGGATGGTCCATTACCCGTCTGTTCTTCCGCCGCCGTAACGGGTGGGCAAAGTGTGCAGGAACTGGTAGACGGGAAGAAATGCTCACTGCAGAGAGGAGCGACGCCGCATTGGTTGCAGTGGAGAGCTGCTTCTCTGGCCACTGGCACTCCACAGGCCCGGCAGTAAGGTAGATAGCCGTCCCTGAATTCCAGCAGGTCGTGTGTTTGCTCGATCTTTTCGCCACATTGACCGCACGCGTTTGCTCCGGGCATAACGCCAGTGCCGCAGTTCCCGCAGAACAGGTTTTCAGAGACTTCGTCCAGATTTTTTCCCGCCATCGGTCTTTCCCAATCGCCTTAGGTAAACGCTCCGCATATAGACTACTACGAATCGCAGATTTCGGATGCACCCAGACCAAGTTGAGCCATCCACTTCGAATGTAATTGAATGCTGTTATACCCTGTGCTAGTCTGGACACAAGAGGTCGTAGCGGAGCTTTAAGGAATGACGGAAAAAGTGGTCGTGGCCATGAGCGGAGGAGTGGACTCCGCTGTTGCCGCTCTGCTGTTGCAGCAGCAGGGTTACGACGTCGTGGGCGTCACCATGAAGCTCTACAACCTAGACGGAAAGGACCTTCCGCAAAATTACCAGGGTTGCTGCACTCTGGACGATGTTGAAGACGCCAGGTCCGTCTGTCGCCGTCTGGGAATTCCTCACTACGTTCTGAACACCCAGCGGGAGTTCCAGTCGCAGGTGGTTGATTACTTCACCGCCGAGTACCAACTGGGCCGGACGCCCCACCCCTGCATCGCCTGCAATGACAAGATCAAGTTCAGCCACCTGATGGAACGGGCCGCCGTGTTGGAGGCCGACTACGTCGCCACGGGCCACTACGCCCGGATCGAACGCGGTACCGACGGGGTTGTTCTGAAGAAGGCCGTTGATCTATCCAAGGACCAGTCTTACGTGCTGTTCGGCATGGGTCAGGAACAGCTTGAACGGACGTTGATGCCCGTGGGCGCATACCCCAAGTCTGAGATTCGCCAGATAGCTGAAGACGCCCAATTGTTGAATGCCGCCAAGCCTGACAGCCAAGACATCTGTTTCATTCCCTCGGGCGATTACAAGTCCTTCCTCAAGAAGCGGCTGACCACCGTCCCAGGCGACATCGTAGAACAGGATGGCACCGTTGTGGGCCGGCACGAGGGCATCGAGTACTTCACCATCGGACAAAGGCGTGGTCTGGGAATCTCCGGTGGGGCGCCACGGTTCGTGTTGCAGATCGAGCCGGAGACGCACCGGGTGGTCGTTGGGCCCGAAGAGGCCTTGATGCAGGACGATATGTTCGTTTCAGCCGTGAATTACCCGTTGGGGAATCCGCCCCAAGGGCCGGTGGACGTCAACGTTAAGATTCGTTACAAGTCGCACGAGGCCCCGGCGGTGCTCCACCCGCACGGCGACGGCGCTATAGTCCGGTTTACACGGCCTCAGAGGTCGGTAACTCCGGGACAAGCTGCGGTATTCTATCGGGGTGATGTGCTTTTGGGCGGTGGGACGATAGAGCCTGGCGTTCCAGAGGACCAGCCCACGGCAACTGCTTAGCATGATCTGCGAGGTGGCCGATGCCGGACCTTTCCCTGGAATCTGGAATCCTTAATAGCGGTGTTCAGTTTGTGGCCGGCGTTGATGAAGCAGGCCGCGGCCCCTTGGCCGGCCCGGTGGTCGCAGCAGCCGTGATCCTACCCCCTGACCTGACCGGCGACGAGCTCTGGCTCCAATCTCTCGACGATTCAAAAAAATTGACCCAAGCCCGGCGGGAACACGCCGCCCAAGCGGTCCATGAACACGCGCTGGCCGTCGGCGTTGGAATGGTCAGCCCCGAGGATATAGACGTCATGGGCATCGGCCGGGCAGCCCTGGCGGCCATGCTGCGGGCTGTGGGCCAACTTGCATTGCAGCCTGGACATCTACTGTTGGACTTCATCCACGTCCGGGAGTGCCCCTACACCTACGACACCATCGTCAAGGGCGACAGCCGCAGCTACTCCATCGCCGCTGCATCCAATATCGCCAAGGTCACCCGGGACCGGCTGATGGTGGAGGCGGAGGAGACCTACCCTGGCTACTACTTCGCCAGACACAAGGGTTATCCCACCAAAGCCCACTTCGAGCGGCTGAACGAACTCGGCCCCTGCCCGATCCACCGCCGTTCTTTCGCGCCCGTGGCTCAGGCCAGCATGTTCTTCCCGGCGGAAAGCCGGACTTGACCACGCCTCAAGGCCGATTGGGCAAATGGGGATAAGAACATGCCTTCCGGTACCTAGGAGGCAAGAGCTGCCACCAACTACCGCAGCCGCTGGGGCGAGGTCGATATAATTGCACAGTTGGGTGAAGAAATGGTCTTCGTCGAGGTCAAGACCCGTCGTGGCGCGGTTTTTGGCACCCCTGAACAATCAGTCACTGCCACCAAGTTCAAACGCTTGATCGCCACCGCCCAAGACTACCTTCAGAAGAATAGCCTGGAGCAAGCCCTAAGGCGGGCAGACATGGTTAGCATCAGCCTGGGTGATCAAGGAAAACTGCTGAGATTGGAGCACCTGGAGAATGAGGTGTAGGAATTAGGGTAATCAGGTTGGGCAGATGCTTACGGCTAAAATGGCGTCCCTGAGACACGAGTTGAAATCAGCGTCAGAATAACCAAGGCCGCCAGGAAAAAAGATAGAATCATGCAGCCCCATCGCGCGTTCACAGAAGCAGTCTAACACTCGACTCGTGAAAAACCAGGCTCATGAACTAAGGGCATCCTCGCCGCCGGAGGTATCAGCACCGGCCGTGCTGGCGTAGTTGATGAGGGCTGCTTGGTGGCCGGCGCCGAAGCCGTTGTCGATGTTGACCACCGACACGCCCGGTGCGCAGCTATTCAGCATGCTCAGTAATGGGGCCAGGCCGTTGAAGCTGGCGCCGTAGCCGGTGCTGGTTGGCACCGCGATCACCGGGACCGATACCAGGCCCGAGACCACTCCTACCAGGGCCGCATCCATGCCTGCCACCACCACCAGCACCCGCGCTTTCTGAAGCGTAGGCACCTGGTCCAGCAGCCGGTGGAGACCGGCTACGCCAACGTCGCTGACCAACGTAACATCATTTCCCATGATGGTAGCCGTCAAAACCGCTTCCTCGGCCACCGGCAGGTCGGCGGTGCCGGCGGTCACCACGGTGATGCCCACTTTTAGGGGCGTGATCTGAGGCGTGGGGACGACTATAGCGTTGGACAGTTCATGGAACTCTGCTTCCGGAGTGTCCTGAAGCACCGCTTGGTAGGCTTCTTGGCCCGATTTCGTGACCAAGACCGGGTGGCCGCGGCCCTTCATGGCGTTAACGATCTGGGCTATCTGCTCCGGCGTCTTGCCCTTGCCGAAGACCACCTCCGGCCAGCCGGTCCGTAGGGCGCGGTGGTGGTCCAACTTAGCGAAGCCAATGTCCTGGTACGGCAGGTCGCGCAACTGGTCCATGGCCGTATCCACGGTCATACCATTGTCCTTGAACTGGACCAGGAACTCCCTTAAGCGGCTCTCTTCGATGGTGTGTTTCTCCAGTGATTCTGCAGGGACCGGTGCTTTATCCAATGGTCCCTGCGATCACTATCCCGATTGTAGGCGAAAACCTTGTTGCCGACAAAGGGCTCCACGGCTTCTTTGACATCGGCGCCCATGGCGCTGAATTTGTTCACCGCATCGGTGGGA
>VFHF01000225.1 GCA_009392095.1 SAR202 cluster bacterium | reverse complement strand
GTGAGACCAGGCTGGCCAGATTGGAGCGTATCGCCCGTCCTGATCTAGACGAGTCGATCTCCATATCCTCCGGCGGCGCCAGTCGTACCGGACAGGTGGTGATTAGCACCAAAGGTTTGAAGGTTGGCTACACTGACGTCGACGGCCCAACTGAGCTGCTCAAGGTCCCCGACCTTAAGCTGGCTCGCGGGTCCCGAACAGCGGTGATTGGAGACAACGGGACCGGCAAAACAACCTTCGTCAAGACCGTACTGGGAATGATCCCACCACTCGACGGCTTCGTTGCCGTGGGCCAAAGCGTCAAGGTCGGCTATTACAGTCAGGGAGTCGATGACCTGGATGACGAGCAGACGGTCCTGGAATCATTTTTGGACATCAAGAACATGCCCTTCGAGGATGCCCGGTCTTATTTGGCTCGGTTCCTGTTCCAGGGGGAGGATGTCTTCCGGGAAGTAGGCGCTTGCAGCGGTGGTGAAAAGAGCCGTCTGGCGCTGGCCCGGTTGCTGATCACCGAGCCGAACCTACTGGTACTGGACGAACCAACTACCCACTTCGACATCCCTAGTCGCGAGGCCTTAGAACAGGTTCTTCATAGTTACACCGGCACGATTCTATTGGTGTCACATGACCGACACGTAGTCTCGTTGCTCGCCGAATCGCTCCTCGTTACCGCGAACGGCGAGGTAGACCATTTCAAGGGCACTTTCGATGAATGGTCCCAAGCGCAACGGGAAGCTGAAGTCCAAGTGGCGACGGCAATGGTCCTAGAAAGGGTTAAGGCGGCACCGCGTTTTCAACCGGTCAAGGCGACCGGCCCGAAGCGCCGAAACCCAGCAGCGCCAGTCATCGACATGGAACAAGTCATAGTGGACTTGGAACACAAGCTAAAGGAGATAGAAACGCAGCTTCAAACCGCCACGGTGAATCAGGACTTCGAAGCCATGACCCGCCTGGGCGAAGAGCACATCAGCACGCAATCACGGCTGGAGAAAAGCCTGGAGGATTGGGACACCTGAACTCCTAGCCCGATCAGCGTAGCGGAAGAAGAAAAACCTTGAAGTTTATTCCAGAGGCTTTTTGATCTTTTCGGTAGAGGTTAGCGTGGCGGCGCTGGGTAATTCCGAAGTTCAGCCACCCGTTTGTACTGGTCCGGCCAAGTGGCCGAGCCGTCCAGCTCGGTCTGGGCCTGGATCGGCCAGTAGGGGTTCCTTAGCAGTTCCCGCGCCAGCAAGATAACGTCCGCCTCGCCGTCATCCAGGATCTTCTCCGCTTGGACTGCGTCTGTGATCAGCCCCACAGCGCCGGTCGTAACCTCAGCCTCGCTACGGATGCGGGCTGAGAATTGGACCTGGTAGCCGGGGAATGGTGTAAGCGTCTGGGTGGAAGAATTACCGCCGGAAGAGCAGTCGATCAGGTCGACACCGTCCTCCTTGAGCCAGCGGCTGAAATCCACGCATTCGTCCACGTCCCAACCGTTTTCCATGTACTCCGTGGCCGACACCCGGACGAACAGCGGCATCGAGTCAGGGATGGCGTTTCGCACCGCCCTGGCGACCTCTCGCGGAAAGCGCACCCTGTTTTCCAGCGACCCGCCATATTGGTCTTCCCTATTGTTGGAAAGCGGCGACATGAATTCACAGGCGAGATAACCATGGGCCATGTGCAGTTCAATTGCCTTCATTCCTGCCTTCACCGCCAACTTGGCGGATTTTGCGAAATCGTCGACCACTTTCCCGATGTCTTCCATAGTCATTTCCCGGGGGACATCCCAGTCTTCTTGGAAGCTGATCGGGCTTGGCGCGATGGTCTCCCATCCCCCCTCGCTGACCGGTAACATCTTGCCGCCGTCCCAAGGTTTGGTGTGGGAGGCTTTGCGGCCGGCATGGGCCAGTTGGATGGCCGGGGTTGCGCCGTTGGCCACGATGGCATCGACCACCGGGCCCATGGCTTCAACGTGGCTTTCGTTCCACAGCCCGAGGTCCCAGGGTGTGATCCGCCCGTCAGGCCTGACGGATGACGCTTCCAGCATCACCAGTCCAGCTCCACCCACGGCGCGAGTGCCGTAGTGGACGGTGTGCCACCCACTGCAGCGCCCGTCTTCGGTTTTCGAGGAATACTGGCACATGGGAGCAACAAAAACACGGTTGGGAATCTCTTCGCCCCGGATGGTGATCGGCGAGAATAGTTTGCTCATGTTTCTCCTGGAATATCTAGCTTGGGCGGGGTTTTCAAAAAAATACCCCAGCGAAAGCTGAGGGATTTGTTGGGTCTGATCTACGGTAAAGACACAACCCGGTTGAGGGATTCCTGAAATAGGAAGGCAAAAAAATAAGTCCCCGTTTCTCGGGAACTTGCCAACTACCTTAACATAAACGATTCTGTCTAGTCAACGGTTTGTGCCTAGATTCATAAGATAGATCAAAGATCGAAGAATCGGTGTGGGAGTTGGTACGGACCAAGTGTGAACAGGCGTTCGAAGTTGCTGAATAATATATACTCCCCCATCATCAAACAAGAAACTGGAGGCCCCATGACCACAACAGGCAATCGACTTGAAGGCAAGGTCGCCATCGTCACCGGCGCCGGCGCTACCGGAAGCGGCGAATTCGTCGGCATTGGGCAGGCCATTTCCCTGCTGTTCACCCGCCAAGGGGCCAAGGTCTTGCTGGTCGACCGGGATGAGAAGAACGCCGAGGTTACTCTGGCCCAGATCAAAGAAGAGGGTGGAGACGCGGAGATCTTCGTGGGTGATGTCACCAACATCGATTCCTGCCAAGAAATGGCGGAGGCCGCCGTTCACGCATATGGGAAACTGAACGTACTGATTAATAACGTTGGTATTAGCGGCCCCGGCTCGGTCACCGATGTCGACGAAGAATTCTGGGACACAGTGATCGACGTCAATCTCAAAAGCGTGATGCTCACCAGCAAATTCGCCATCCCGGAGATGATCAAGGACGGCGGCGGGTCCATCGTTAATCTTTCGTCCATAGTCGGACTGCGGGCCGGAGGCGGCCGGCCCAGCCATGCTTACGCGGCCTCCAAGGGCGGGATTCTAGGGCTAAGCAACTCCATGGCCGTGCACTACGGCCGAGACAACATCCGAGTCAACTGTATCGCCCCAGGGCACGTCTACAGTCCCATGGTCGCCCGGCATAGCTCCGACGAGATGCTGGAACTGCGCCGCCGTGCCGGCCCATTGGGCTTTGACGGTACCCCCTGGGACGTGGCGTACGCCATACTTTTCTTGGCCTCCGACGAAGCCCGCTGGATATCAGGCGTCACCCTACCCGTCGACGCGGGACTCTTGGCCGCCACGCCCCTGGCTATGTTCCCCTATCTGAAAGACTCTGAGTAAGGAGAAAGCTGTCAGTTGTCAGCTATCAGCTTCTGAATATCTCATTCGCCAGGTCGATGGCCGAGCGCACAAACGGCAGACCGCAGTAGAAGGTTGCGTGGATGAAGACTTCCACGATCTCTTCTTGGGTCAGGCCCACGTTCAGCCCTCCGCGAATGTGGCTCGCCAACTGGCTTTCCCGGCCTAGGGCCGTCAGCGCGGCCATGGTGCAGATGGAGCGCTCGGGTAAAGTCAGCCCCGGCCTAGTCCATATCGAACCCCAATAGTATTCGGCGGTCAGTCGACCAAACTCGCGCTCCGCCTGGGTCACCGGACCAAGACCACCGCTTGCGGGCGGACCCATATATTCAATCCGCCGGGCCACTCCACGGTTGTAGAGTTCATCGGGCGTTTCGGTTGAGTCAAACACCTGCTGCGGGGTGTAGTCGATACCTCTCTGCTCGAACACCTCCTTGGCGATGGCCAAGGCATCTAGGGTCGCCGGGACGCCGCTGTAGAACATGGAATGCATCAAAACCTCGACGATTTCGATGGGTGTCAGGCCTAGGTTCAAGGCGTTGCTCAGGTGGCGGCGTGTTTGGTTGTCCCGTTTCAGAACCGTCAGACAGGTTAGGGTAATCATCTCCCGCTGCTTGTCCTTCAGTGCGGGCCGGTGCCATACGCTGCCGAATAGGAATTCCCCCGCTATTCTTTCCAGGTCCGGTGCCATTGGCCAGGCCAGCGGGGTAGACCCTGCGGTCAACGTGCCACCGCCGAATTTGGTGCGCGTCTCGATGCCCTTCTGGAACCGTTCGTCCAACGTTGTCATTTACTTTCTCCATGCTCATGTTTCTGTCGACGATTAGTCCAATTGATTGTAGTGACACAGACGGGTCACGCCAACCCATCGCTGTGGTACCCTGATAGCCAATTCATCCGTGTGTAAACAAACCACCAACCGCACTCAGAACCCTAACGAGAGGTAAGTCATGGAACTTCGAAATGCAGTGATCGTCGACGGCGTCCGTTCCCCATTCGCTCGGGCCGTCCGCGGCAAACTGGTTGCCACCCGTTTGGATGAACTTGGCGCCAAGGTAGTAAGGCAGCTATTGGAGCGGAACCCGAAGATCGAAGACCATATGATCGAAGATGTTGGCTTGGGCAACGTCCTGGGCAATGCTGAGTTCGTGGACATGGGCCGCGTGGCCCGGATGGCCGGACTGCCGCCCGAAGTGTCCACCTTCAATTCTAATCGGCAGTGCGGTTCCAGCATGGAGACTCTGCACCGAGTCGCCCAGTCCATCATGATCGGAGCAACGGATTGCGGAATCGCCTTGGGCGCCGAGCGCATGGCCCGCACCATCCCTGGCGACGAAGGCCCCTTCACCCGCATCACCGAACCGACGCCTGTGGAGTTCACCAAAGCCCAGAGGGACATGTCGCCGGACCATTACGAGAATTTTTCGGTGCCGTTTCCGGATTTCATCCTGGACTCGCCGCCCAAGGTTTCCATGCTTCAGACAGCCCAGAACGTGGCCGAGGTCTACGGACTCTCCCGCGCCGACCTGGACGAGTACGCCGTCCCAAGCCACCAAAAGGCTGTTGAGGCCTATGAGGCGGGGCGGTTCCGTGACGAAATCGTGCCTCTGGAAGTTGAACAGCCGGTCTTCGACGACAAGGGGGTTTGGCTGCCTGACGAACGGGGCGAGATGATCGACTTCAATCAGGATGAATGCATCCGGCCCGGGACCAACTTCGAAGCCCTGATGAACCTTAATCCCATCCCTGGTGTGGTCAGCTACGGCGGGAACGAAATCGTCATCACCCCCGGAAATTCATCTCCCACCAATGACGGCGTCAGCGCCATCTTGGTCATGAGCGAAGAGAAGGCCCTGGCTCTGGGCCTGGAGCCGATGGCCCGCATCATCGGGTTCGGCGTTGCCGGAGTGAAACCTCAGTTGATGGGTCTTGGCCCCGTACCCGCCACTAAAAAGGCTATGAAGTACGCCGGATTGACGATGGATCAGATCGACCGCGTTGAGTTCAACGAGGCCTTCGCTGCCCAGATCATCCCCAGCGCCAGAGAACTGGGCATACCCATGGAGAAGTTGAATGTCAACGGCGGCGCATTGGCCATCGGCCACCCACTCGGCGCCACCGGCGCGCGGCTGGTGCTGTCCTTGGCCCACGAACTGCGCCGCTCCAACTCCAAGTACGGCGTGGCCACCCAATGCATCGGCGCTGGAATGGGAATCACCACAGTAATCGAGAACCTCTAAGTTCTTCAGTGACCAAGCATTTCAAGAGGCCTTGGGATACACCTCCTGAGGCCTCTTGAGTTGACAACATCGCAAGCCACTCATTGCTTCGCCTGCGTCAGTATGGTGAAAGCTCGAATCCAGAAATGCTTTCGTGATTGTTCGGTCGTAGGTGCGGGTTTTTAACCCGTCCGTAGCCGTCACAAACCAGTCCCCCCATACCACCAGAAATCGCGCTATACTCTGACGGTCTCGCGAGAATCCGTTGTATCAGGAGTAGACCCATGCCTCCGACCCAACCCTCCGGCGTGCTGGACGGTGTGCGAATATTGGAGCTGGCCCGCTGGCAGGCCGCACCCAGAGGCGGGATGATTCTTCGTGACATGGGCGCCGAGGTCATCAAACTGGAATGGAGTAAGTCCAGTGACCTGCGTAATTCAGGTCCATTCGTCGGGGAGATGAGCGTGCAGTTCGCCGCCTATAACCGGGGCAAGAAGAGCGTCACACTCAACACCCGCCATCCTGAAGGGAAAGAACTGTTCTTCAAGCTGTTGGAGGTCTCCGACGTAGTGCTGGAAAACTTCCGGCCCGGCACCATGGAACAGATGGGTTTCAGCTACGAGAAGATGTGCGAGGTCAACCCAGGCATCATCCTCGCCTCGGTGTCCGGCTTCGGCCAGTACGGGCCTTATAGGGACCGGCAATGCTTTGACCCAATCATCCAGGCCATGAGCGGCATCGGCCACCAGACCGGACGCGGCTTTGACCAGCCGGTGATGGCCGAGGGTCCGATCATGGACCGTACAGCGGCGCTCCACGCTACCATCGGGATCTTGGGCGCGTTACGCCACCGGGACCGCACCGGAGAGGGCCAGTGGCTGGAGGTGGCTATGCTGGACGGCGGCATAACCCTGGAGGAAGTCGCACTGGCCATGTGCCACGAAACGGGCACCAACGACTTCACCCGCGCCGGCTCGTTCATCAAATGCAAGGACGGCTACGTTTCAACCGGGGCCGCCCGCTCCGGGATGTGGGAACGGATGCTGAAGGTTATGGGCTACGACGACCTGTCCGAAGACCCCGAGTACGCCGCTCCGATGTTCGCCACCGACAAGGCGGAGATACGCATGGAACTGCTGCATCTTTGGTGCGAAGAACGGATGGTGAGAGAAGTAGAGAAATCCTTGGTGGCCGCGGATATCCCGGTTGGACCAGCCCTGAGCATCCCAGAAGTCCTGGCTGACAAACACCTCTGGGAGCGGGATGTGATGATAGAAGAGGAACTGCCCGAGGGCAAGAAGATTCTGGTTCCCGGCCCGACGATCATCAAGTTTTCCAAGACGCCCACCACGGCAGGTCCCATCCCCACCTACGGCGAACACAACCAAGAGATCTACAATGGAGTTTTGGGCTTGGGCGACCAAGAGATGTCCCGCCTCGTGTTTGAGGGCGTTATCACCTGACCGGCCCACCTTGCCTTAAATAATTCGAATTGACGACTAAAAATATTGGAGGAGAACTATGGCACGGTTACCCGTAGTTTCAAGCGACATGGTGCCCGAGGAGTTCCGGGAGGCGTTCGGCGAGCTAACTGAAGCTACCGGCGGCTCGATCACTGGAGGTCCAGGTTCCTTCACCATCAACAGCCCTGAGATGGCCAAGCGGCGCAATCATCTGACCAGTTATCTGCGGTATGAGACCCAGTTCCCCAAGCGGATCCTGGAATTGGCGATCATCACCACCGCACGGGCCATGGACTGTCAGTACGTTTGGAACGCCCACGTCACGCCCGCCCGCAAAGAAGGTGTTGCCGATGCTTTGATTGACGCCATCAGAGACCGGAAACCCCTGCCGGAAATGGCTTCCGATGAGCGGGCGATCGTCAACTACGGCAACGAATTCTTCAAGGACCACAAGGTCAGCCAGGTGACTTTCGATGAGGCCCTGAAACAGTTCGGAGCGCAGCATCTGGTAGAACTAACAACGCTCATGGGCCATTACGCCCAGACGTCTTTCTACCTGAACGCCTTCGAAGCCGAACTACCAGACGACGTAACGGAGAAGTTGCTCCCGGTATAAACACCACACATCGCTGTTATTTCGAGGCGTCAGGCGAGGAATCTCTTTGCCAATCATGCAATATCGTTTGAGAGCTACGAGACCCCATCGTGCTACTGCGGTCCTAACAGGGGGACAATAATCCGAGAGTGTTGGACTTAGCTAGCGGTGCCCACCGCCCGGCCCTCGTTGGAGGCCAGCCGGATGTTGTCGATCAGCCGGTGTAGGTCAACTGCAGTGTCAAAGTCGGGATAGGTGGCTGACTGACCCCGGATGGCTGCGCCGAACTGGAAGTACAACTGGCCCACGTTCTTGGGCGGGCCGTCCGGCATACCTTCCAGCACGTTGGTGTGCTTATCTGGGACGGTGATGTCTTCCAGGTTGTCGGTGCCTTGGGCCCCCTGGAGGTACACGGCGCCGAGTTGGGGCGAGTCTTCAGAGGTGGCCACCAGGGTCCCCTTACGGCCGTAGATCTCCATCCGGTAACCGCTGCCGGCCCAGGGGTTGCTGGCCACGTGGGCCGAGACCACCGCCCCGTTGACCAACCGGCCGCTGACCAGGATGTTGTCGGGCGCTGTCACCTCCAGCATCTGTTTGGTATCGGTCTCAAACCACAGGTCTACCTGGGTGGACACGATGGACGACACTTCTTTGAAATCCCCGGCCACGAACCTAAGAGCGTCGATGGAATGCCCGGCTGCGATGGTCAGTGTGGTTGCGCCGAGTTCGTCGTCCCGCTGCCAGGTGCGTCCCGAAGGCCGCTCCAGTACCCCGCCCCGGATCAGCCGCATGGAGCAGGACGTGATCTCGCCAACGTACCCATCTTCCACCAGTTCCTTCATGTGAAGGATGGCCGGTGCGGCCCGTGATTGAAGCCCCACCACGGTCTTGACACCCTTCGCCTTGGCCAGTTCGGCCAATTCGGTGGCTTCCTCAATGGTTGCGCCCAGGGGCCATTCGGTGAATATGTGCTTGCCGGCGTTGATGGCATCTTTGGTGATCTGGTAGTGGGCTGGGACCCGCAGAACCACGGCCACGGCGTCGATCTCCGGGTGGGCCAGCATCTTGTGGTAATCGTCGAAGGCCAGCCTGGCGCCGTATTGCTTCTTGGCTTCCTCGGCAGTCTCCATACGTGTCGTACAGACACCGGTCAGCTCGAACTCAGGGCTGGCGGCGATCGCCGGAAGATGCGAGCGGTGAGCCCAACCTACCGTAGGGCTGGCGCCGATTATTCCCAGTCGTATGTGGTCGGCCATTTTTCGTCTCCTATCGATTCAGATGGAATGATGTGCCGGAGCATTAGCCAAGTTTGTAGTCACGGATGTGGGCCGGCACTTCAAGACCGTCCAGGTTTTTTGGGTCGGATACCGGGTCGTGCAAAATCTGGCTCACCGGCAAGACACCAGCCCAGATGGGCAGCGAATAATCTTCGTCATCGTCCACCGGCGGGCCAGACCGTATTTTGGCCGACCCTTCGTCGATGGGCATTGAGAACACGGTTGTGGCCTTGGCTTCTTGGTCGGTCATCGGACGCAGGTTTTCCCAGCGGCCGGGAATCAGTTGGTCAACGAAGCTATGCAGCAATTCATTCTTTTGGTCGTCTTCGATCTTGGTTGCCTCGCCAAAGAGCATCACCGAGCGATAGTTGATGGAGTGGTGGAAGGCCGAGCGGGCCAAGACAAATCCATCGAAATGGGTGATGGCGATACAAACATCCTTGCCCATGATCTGGCGGAGAAACCGGCTGGCGGACGAGCCGTGCCAATAGATGGTGTCGCCCTCCCTCCACTGCAACGTCGGCGTAACGTATGGCCGCCCGTCGATTATGTAAGAGACGTGGCAGAGGGAAGTGGCGTCGATTATCTGGTTGACTGCATCCCGGTCGTAGTCGGCGCGTTTTGGGTTCCGGACCAGATTGGTCCTCTTGGTTTTCTTGAGTTGGCCGACGGCCATGTTGGTCTCCTTAGTGGGTTGTGATTCGTTATTCTAAGCGGCTTCTGCCTGCTCTTTCAGTTTGTCGAAATAGAGTTTGGGAAGCTCGCGGTAGTCGCTCATTAACGAGCCGAACCCTTCCAGGGTATCGTCCATGCCGTTGTCCCGCATGGCGTACCAATAGGTGGCCGTGTTGATGGCGATGACCGGCTTGTTCAACCATTTTTCGGCCTCGGCGGCCATTCGGGCCATGCCCAGATTTGTGCCCACCTGCACCAGGACTTCGGCGTCGGACTCATTCAGCTCCCGCAGCCCGCTCATCATCTGCTTCTCGGTGGTCTGCGCGATGGCCGCGGGGCCCGGGCAGCACAGGCCCTTCAGGGCGACTATCTCAAAACCACAGTCGTTGAAGAACAGCGTCACATTCTCGTCGGCGACCGGCCAGTACGGAGTTAAAACGGCAATTTTCTTGATGTCGCCGTAGCAACGGATGGCTGCCTGACAAGCGTCAGACCCCATGGCGACCTGCAATCCGGTCATGCCCGTCATGTGGGCTTTGAGTTCGTTGGCTTTTTTCAGTCCACCCCAGAAGGTTTCGGATGACATGCCCATCACTAGGTAATCGGGGTTGCAGGTCATCACGCGGTGGATGGCGTTGTCCCACTCCAATCGGATGGCATCCATCAGCTTGTTGAAGTCATCGTCGCTCTCCAAGGGGTTGTCGGGCACGTATATTCGTGACATGTGGTTGGTCACGCCCCTGGGCCGCATCTCGTCGAACTCGGGTTGGACCGAGGTATTGGTCGAGGGCGCTATGACTCCCCAATTTGCGCGCCATCCCAATTTGTCTGGCATCGTGATACTCCCGAAGCGTCTGGTTCCCCAAGGGTGAGATTAGATTCTAGCAAGAATCTGTAGCTTACGCTCAGACCAGGATGCGCTCAAGGCGAAAATGTCGTACAGTCTTGGTTACTGGGAACAGAGGCCGGTTCATCTACCGGAAATCGAGGACTTTATGACCAGCGGAAATGCCCTATCCAAACAAGCCCTATCGGAGACTACCGCCCACGCCATTGAGGCAGTACGGTCCGAACTGGTGGAGGTGGCTCTGGATATTCACGCCCATCCTGAACTGAATTACCAAGAGGAGCATGCCGTTCGGTTGCTGTCCGGTACATTGGAGAAGCACGGGTTCCAGGTGGAACGGGGTGTGGGCGGCGTTGAGACTGCATTTACCGCCACCCTTCCTGGTGGGGCTGGCGATGGACCAACCGTTGCCGTTCTAGCCGAGTACGACGCCCTGCCTGACATCGGTCATGGGTGCGGCCACAACCTGATCGCCATGGCCGCCATCGGCGCCGGACTGGGTCTGAAAGCCAACCTGGACAAACTACCCGGCAAGGTGATGGTCATCGGCACCCCGGCTGAAGAAGGGGGCGGTGGCAAGATTCGGATGCTGGACGGTGGGGTGTTCCAGGGGGTGGACGCCGTGTTGTCCTCTCACCCGTCTTCGAATAGGACGGTCATACCCACCGAGATTCCCATGGACGAAAGCTGGAGTCTGGCCATGGTGGGGTTCCGGTACATCTTCCACGGCAAGGCCGCCCACGCCGCTGCCATGCCCCATGAGGGTATCAACGCGCTGAACGGCGTGATCCACCTCTTCTCCGGCATAGACTCGCTGCGCCAACACCTCCGGGAGGACACACGTATCCACGGGGTGATTACCGACGGCGGCAGAGCGCCCAACGTTGTGCCGGAATACGCCGCCGCCAATTTCATGCTCCGTTGCCGCGACCGCGACTACCTGAGCGATGTCATAGTGGGCCGGGTCCTGAAGGCTGCCGAAGGGGCTGCCGCCATGACCGGCTGCCGTCTGGAGGTGGAGGAGTACTACCCTTTCTACGAGAACGTCCGGCCCAACTCCGTGATCGCCGGCCTGCTGTTGAACAATGCCGAGGTCACCGGGCTCCCATTGAACGAGCCGTTTCCCGGCCGCCAGGGCAGCGCTGCCTCCACCGACTTCGGCAACGTCAGCCAGGCCCTGCCGTCCTACGAACTGCGCTACGCCGTGAGCGAGCAGCCTGTCGCCTCCCATTCCCGGGAGATGACGGAGACGGCGGTCTCCGATTACGCGATCAACGCCGCCATCAACGTGGCCAAGACCATGACGCTCACCGCCTGCGACCTTCTGCTAGACCCCGGCTTGATCTCCTCGGCCCAGGCCGATTTTGAAAAGCGTGGCGGGGCGTAGAGTCCACGGCCTCACATGCCGTGGTCTACTTTGCTAATTCAGCCAACTGCTCAAAATAGTCTGGGTAGGTCTTGGAAACACACTGAGGGTCGTTGATGGTAATCTCCGAATCGCCCAGGGCAGCCAGCGAGAAACACATCGCCATTCGATGGTCGTCGTAGGTATCGATAGTAGCCGGGCTTATGTGCGCAGGTGGCGTGATCTCCAACGAGCCGCGCCCTTCGTCGACTTCCGCTCCTACTTTGCGCAGTTCCGTGGCCATGGCTGCGAGTCGGTCGGTCTCCTTGACCCGCCAGTTATACACGTTGCGGATAGTTGTCTTCCCCTGTGCGAACAAGGCTGTAGTCGCCACGGTCATCGCCGCGTCTGGAATGTTGTTCAGGTCTAGGTCGACGCCATGCAATTCGCCACGGCTGACCTCGATCCAGTCGGAACCTCGGCGTACCACGGCGCCCATCTGCTCTAGCACATCAGCAATCCGCACGTCGCCTTGGACGCTGTCGGAGCCAACCCCGTTCACCCGCACGGTGCCCCCTTTGATGGCGGCCGCAGCTAGGAAATAGGTAGCAGACGACGCGTCCCCCTCCACAAGAGCAATTCCGGGAGACTGATAGCCTTTCCCTCCCGGCACGTGGAATGATTCATAGTTGGAGTTGCTCACGTTCACGCCGAACCGCCGAATCACGTCAAGCGTGAGGTCGATGTAAGGCTTGGAGACCAGTTCACCTTCCACATTGATGACTAGGTCTTGTTGGGCCAGGGGCGCGATCAGCAGAAGGGAGGTAAGGAACTGGCTGGAAACATTGCCCCTTATGGATACGCTGCCACCGCCGAGGCCCGACGCGTTTATCCGGACCGGCGGGTAGCCATCCTCTTGGAGATACTCGATGTTGGCGCCCAACTGTCTCAAGGCGTCCACCAGGTCTTTGATGGGACGTTGGTACATCCGGGGCGCGCCTGTAAGGGTAAAGACCCCCTGCCCCAGGCAAAGGGCCGCGCAAAGGGGCCGTATTGCCGTGCCAGCATTTCCCAGAAACAACTCTGCTTCCTGCGGCGCGAACGGGCCGCCCCGTCCATCAACCCGGCAGCTAGTTTTGTCCTCGGACAGCGTCAGGTCTACGCCCAGCTTCTGAAGCGCGTTCAGCATGTGCCCCGTGTCGTCGCTGTCCAATAGGTTCTGCACATCGGTGGTGCCTGTCGCTAGAGAAGACAGCAACAGGATTCGGTTGGACAGGCTCTTTGACCCGGGCAGGTTCAACTGTCCATCGATGCGTTTGATCGGTTTTAGTAGGAGTTGTTCCATGTCAGGAAAGTTTGATAGACCCGGTCCGTCAGTGGTTGAAAAATGGGGGATATCTAGAACTATAGGACCGCCCCCGAAACGCGTCAACTGCTCTTGCAAGCGCTTGATCGGCTTTCAGAGAAGGACCCAGAGCGATGGGGGTACGAAAGCCTGGTAGCGCCCTAACCCTGTTGCAGTTGCTCTAAATACCCCTGGAACAAGGAGATGGATTTCTCTTCCGGCACTCCGATGAAATAGCGCAGACCTTGGGTGTAGGTGAGTATCTCTGACGGATGGATGGGCACCCGGTTACTGGGTCCCGAAACCCGGTAGAGCCCGTCGGCCCAGTCCTGCAGGCTGGTGTAGAGCGAGTCTTCGATCACCAGGGCGTCCTGCCGCTCCAGGTCGTTTCTCAGCACCCATCTGGCGAAAACGAAGGGCAAGCTGGTCCACCTGATCCATTCTTCGCCCAGGTCGTAGGTGTGTGGGTGGTCGCGTAGGCCGCGCCGGTGGCGCAAACCGAGGTTCCCGATCATAAGTTGGGCGTCATGGGGTTCGTCGGCGCCGACGTAGGCGTCCGTCTTCACTCCATGCTTCAGTGCGATTAAGACCTGGAGCAACTTGACGGCGGTGGGTGCGTCTGCCGGTATGGCGATGCGGCTTCCGGTCATT
This sequence comes from SAR202 cluster bacterium, assembly GCA_009392095.1. GTDB lineage: Bacteria > Chloroflexota > Dehalococcoidia > Lucifugimonadales > UBA3495 > UBA9611. The sequence continues at coordinate 17,441 of VFHF01000225.1, read as the reverse complement.
TCCTCGATGGGCACCTTGGAATGGAGTTTGATGCTGACGGCCATGGCAACGGTGGCCACGCAAAAACCCGAGACTGTCCGTAAACTTGAATCCAGGCCGAAAGTGTCTACCAGCGGCACAAGCCCGCCTTGCAGACGCCCTTCTAAGATGGCCGCCATCATTTCGTTAGCCGGCACGTCTTCGACTTCGATGCCGCGTTTGTCCATGTCGAAATACATGGGTTCAGAGCTTAAGAAGGGAGTCCGGCCAACTTTGATGGGCACGTATCAACACCGATAGCAGGTTTTTGGAGATAAATAGGGCCTCGAATCTCGAGGCCCTATTTGATAGGAGCTTTGGGTCACGTCAGACCCGCCTGAGAGTCCAGTCTACAGGCGAGGCCCAGCAAAGGTCGGAGACTGGCTCTTGTAGACTTGGATGCGGTTCCGAGCCGACTCAGGAACAAAGATGTTCCCTTCGTTGTCAACGGTCACGCCGGTGGGTCCCCAAAAGTCTTTTTCGCGCTCCAAACCTTGGGCTCGATCTCGTTCGCCATACATCTCTGGGTTGGCGTCCAGTTTGTCCTTGCCCCACTTTGAGAGGCCAGCTTCACCGGTCTTTAGGTCGATGAACTTGCCGGTCTCGTCGAAGATCTGCAGCCGGTTGTTGAGCCAATCGGAGACATATATTACGCCGTCTTGGTCAACCGCTACATCGGTAGGACGGTCGAATTCGCCCTCCCCTGATCCGGAGCTCCCAAACTTCATAAGGAACTTGCCGTCGGGCCCGAACTTTTGGATTCGGTCGTTTCGCCAGTCGGCGATGTAGATGTCTCCTGCCTCGTCGATGGTTATGCCCCAAGGCATGTTGAACTGACCGTCGCCGCTGCCATACGTACCGAATTGGGCGAGGTATTTGCCATCTTTGTTGAACTTTTGGACGCGGTGGTTGCCGCTGTCCACTATGTACAAGTTGTCGTCGGCATCAAAGACCATGCCTGAGGGACGGTCCAGTTCGCCGTCTCCGGAACCGGTACGCTCTTCCCATTTGCCTAGGAAGTCGCCGTCCTTGGAGAACGAGGAGATTCGATTCAGCCACTCGTCGCTGATGAAGAGATTCTCTTGACTATCAAGGGCGATGCTGGTTGGCCAGACTAGAGACCCATCATCCATATTGTGTGCGTGGGGGCCCTGGTAATCGATACCCCTGGCGAATACGGAGATGTATTCCTCGTCGGTGGTGCAAACGACGACACGGACGCCTTCTGGGCGGAACTCCGAACTCCGGCAGAGGACATACATGATGCCTTCTTTACCACGGGCGACGTCTACCGGATAGGTGAAGCCGGGGCCAAATTGCTCACCGCGACCGATTGTCTTAGTGTATTGCACATTTATATGTGAAATCTCTGTTGTCATTTGTTCCTCACAAAGTTAGATTTTGATGAGTTAGACAGGCCAGATTTAGATAAAGGCCAGCTGTTCGAATTCGCCGCCAACAATGGGTTTGGCGTCCAGGCCCATCCACTTCTCTAGGATGGTGGAATAAACACCCCGGAAGTCGTTGTTGTGCTGTAGATCCCCGTCGTCTAGCTTTTCGGTGTCCAAGGAAGGATACTCACCATAGAGTCCGCCCTTGACCTGGTCTCCAATTATGAAGCAGTGTCCGCCTGCGCCGTGGTCGGTGCCGGAGCCATTGTCCTTTACGCGACGGCCGAACTCGGAGAAGACCATGAGCATCACATTTTCCCCTGCATTGTGCTCTTTCAGGTCGTCATAGAAGTCGCCAACGGCACGGCTGGTCTCACTCCAAAGCCTGGTATGGGCGGCCAACTCACCGGCGTGGGTGTCAAAACTGTTGAAGGGGGCTGTGGTGTAAAGCACCCTGGTGCCGAACCCAGCCAGATGGGTCTGCACAATGTTGCGCATGTACTGGCTGACAGTGTCTGATCCGTATTCCACGGTCGAGGAATACATCTCAGGCGCACTGCTCAGGATGTCGGCCCCTTTCAGGGCGTCCAATCCTGTATGGGCAAGGTAATCCATCACTGGGCCGGTCCCGATCATAGGGGTATAAACCTTGGTGAAGACATCAAGAGCCTTCAGACGCTGGTCTGTGTCATCTATCCCCGTGAGAACTCCGTAGGTTTCCAGGTTACCCACAGACGCCGCCGCTACTCCCGGTGCCACAAGGGCTCGGGGCAGGCCGCGTCCAAAGTTCACCGCGGTTAGAACGTTTTCGCCTTGGGGGTCGAGGTCCCGGACAACCCGGCCCAGCCAGCCTTCGTCACCAATCTTGGTGGGTTCGCAGGTGTGCCAGATGTCCATTGAGCGGAAGTGTGACCGGCTAGCAGTGGGATAGCCAACTCCCTGAATCACCGCCATATGCCCCTCGTCATAGATCTTTTTCATGGGACCCATGTTGGGGTTGAAGCCAACCTGATCGTTGATCGGCAGGACCTGATCTTCAGCGATAAGGACGTTGGGGCGGTTGTCGAAATACTTGGGGTTGTTGTAAGGAACCACGGTGTTCAGCGCGTCATTCCCTCCAGCTAATTGAAGGACCACTAATACCGGGTCTTTCTTCGTAGAAGTCATTCTTTAATCTCCCATATTCTTGTCGGACCAATCGTTTTGATTTGAATCTGAAGCTGCTCAGTCGTTTTAGTGCAGACCTCGGCAGCTTCAATTCAAAATGTCGTATCCGCCTATGGAATGGCCTAAGCGAATAGGTACTCGGTGGTGGCCACGATGGACTGGAGCATGGTAGCAACTTGGACGGGGAATTCCTCTGAGTCGGAACGGATCTCTCCGTCGCTTCCAGCCAGTTCCAGCAGTTGGTTCCGGGTCTCGTTTGCCAGCTGGTAGGATCCCAGGTTCTCAAGGCAGCCTTCAACCAACTGTTCCGCGGTTAGCACAGGGCCAACACTGCTCAAGCGGTTGATGATGTTTTTCACACCGGAGTGGTTGATGTTACCAACCTGGTCGGCGGTGAAGTTGATGCGTTCCACGAGAGTTCCGGAGTCGATCCACTCACGGCCAGTATGCCAACCCTCAACTGTGGGCGGGTTCAGCAAATCTTGGCCCATGTACCGGATGTTCATGGTCATGAGGTCAAGGCCGGGCCGGGGGAATTTGAAGTCTCCCACCAGCTTGAGTGTGCCAACCACGGTCTCCGCCGGGCTCTTCACCTTGGCGAAAGTGGAGTTCTTGAAGAAGTCCGAGTTGAATAACACTCGCAGCATGGCGGTGATGTTGTAGTTGGAACGGAAGTATTCTTCTTCCAACATCTTGATGGCTTCAATGTCCTGTGGAGGAGTGTCCTTCCAGGCGGGAACCTGTACATCGTCGGCAACGAAGAAGTTGTAGAGATGGCGCGCCACGAACCGGGCGGTGGCGGGCTGTTTCACGATGATGTCTACGATGTCATCGCCGTTGAAGTTTCCGGTCTCGCCAAGGAAGGTCTTCTCTTCGGCGTCATGGTCACGGGGGTCGTACATGAACTTTGCGTCGTATTTTCCGTAGGGATAGCGAGGGACTGAGTTGGTCACAGTCCATCCGGTGAAGGCCCGGGACGCCTCTTTGACATCGTCTTCGCTGTAGTTGAACTCGCCGTCCATACCAACGCCCAGGGAGAACAGTTCCAGGAGCTCGCGGCCCCAGTTCTCGTTGATGGCGCCCTTGTGGCTCATGCAGTTGTCCAGGTAGAAGACCATAGCCGGGTCCTTGGACAATCCCTTTAGCAGTTCGTGGAAGCTACCCATACCAACGGTCCGGAACATGTCCAGTTCCGCGGCCTGCTGTTTGGGGTACTCGCACTTGGCATGGCCGGTTACTAGGACGCAGTGCCAGAAGAGGGCGATCTTTTCCTGGAGGGGGCGCTTGGAGTTGATCATGCGGAAGGTCCACTCTTCCTGCTGGCCTTCCAGACCTGCCTGGGAGAGCCAGTCCACCTTGTAGCGCATCATGAGGTCGCGCTCCATCGGAGGTTGAGACTCAGGGTCTAGTAGTTCTTCGACGGTAGCTTCGTACCCTTTGGCTGCCCTGGCTTGCAATTCCTCCAAGGGGGCGCCAAAACCGGCGCGGCGCATCAGATGGGCGATTGATGAGATATCTTGATCAGACATTTGCTTCCTCCCAACTTAACAATTTGATAGTGCCACCGTGGGATTAATATTGCTGTTACCGGTGTAATCGCATCTAAAAGGTACGAAAACCGCAGCACGTTGACTAGTTTCGTTAAAAACTGTCAAATGGGCTCAATTTCAGACCGAAGCCACCCCCGTATCATATTCTCGGCCTGGCAAATGGTCAATACAAAGGCTGGGCCGATATTCATCTGGACCGACAAGAACTCCTGAAAAAAACTGGTGGTCGGGGGAATCCAAAGGCCTATTTAAGTGTGATACCCAATTCCGATTGCAGGACTTTGATGGTCTCAGCCCGGGAACGCTGGGGCTTCCGCACCCGGCGGCCGATGGGCTCGTTCTCGATCTTGGGAATCATTTTCATTGCGACGAAAACGGGTCCCTCTTCTTTCATGATCAATTCTATGTTGTTGGTGAACTCTTCCAGGTTGTCGAACTCGAACGTCTTCTTATACCCGGCTTCCCTGGCCATCCCGGCATAGTTGATCTCCGATGCGTTGGGCACGGGCTGTCCGCCGGTAGTGGCGTAACATTCGTTGTCCATCAGGAAGTGGAAGAAGTTCTTGGGCTTCTTGCCAGCGACGGTCCCAAGTACACCCATGTTCATCTGAAGCGAGCCTTCGGAGTCGAAGAGCACTACCTTTTCATTGGGCTGAGCAAGGGCGAAGCCCAAAGCGGCCGTGTTGGTCTGTCCCATGGCGCCCTGGAACGACAGGTCGCGGCTTTCGTTATCCGAAATATCGCGCCAATCTCGGCCTGCGGTGCCCGTAACTACGACGATGGCCTTCTCACGGTGAGGTTGAAAAGCCCGGAACATATCTGCTGAGTCGAACATTTTGTATCTCCAGTCGAATTATCTAAGTGCAAGATGTGCCTGGATCGAGCCAACCTACATCCGGTTGAAGCCGTGGTACTCGTCTCCGACGAGTACGGCAACGGGCCGGCTTTGGGCCCGGGCTTCCTCGAAGGCGATCGAGATTCGGCTAGCGTCGTCATCGGTCTCCAACAGGTAGTAGTTGATGCCCATGGCGTGTAGGAAAGTCTCAGTGTAGCGGGCGGCCGAGTCGGTGATCACGCCATGGCGCGTCCAACCCCGGTAGCCGATCAACATGACCAGCGGGAAACCAGCGTCGATGGACATTCCGCGTATGGAGTCGCCTGATTCCATCATTCCGGTGTTCTGGATGACGCAGACGGGGATTTTTCCGCCGACGATCAGACCAAGGGCGATGGCGAAAGTCTCGCCCTCACGTGAGGAGGGGACAACGTCCAGCCAATCCTGTTCCTTCATCAATTCGTAGAGGTAATTGGTTTCGCTGTCGGGAATCGTCACGATGTGGGTGACACCGTTCTTCTTGAATTCTGCAACCAGGGACTCCGGTTTCAGTAAGGCTGCCTGTTGTTGGACCATTGGTTAATTCCTCCCTAGGTGATTGTCAGTCCGGCCACGGCTCCTACGTTAGATAAGAGAGAGCCGTTAAACACGGTGTTTTCTTGGCTGTATTGGGACGCCTCATTATATTAACCATCTGATCTGGCAGTCAATCTCAGATTAATCTGGCCTAGACCCGTTCATAGCTCGGTCGAAGCTCGGTTTTCCTCGGTCGTTTTGTGTATCATTGGGAGGCGGCCAATGGTGATGCCTGTTGGCTCCTGCCAACGCTTTTCTCAAGAATTGATTCCTCCGTCCCAAGTCGTCTTGCGACGGCAAGGTAGCCTTAATGCTTCTCGCGTCCCGATTGAGGGATACATTCCCGTTTTATTACGGCTGGATAGTCGTCGCTGCGTCCAGCACGGTCGTTTTTGCTCGGATGGCCCCGGCCATTACCACGTTGACCGTGCTCATATTCCCGATTTCCCAGCAACTAGGTTGGAGCCGCACGTTGATCGCAGGTTCGGTCAGTGCCGGGGCCATTGCGTCTTTGGTCTTGTCTCCAGTGGTAGGTTGGCTTATAGACCGGTTTGGCGCGCGGCCCGTTCTGGTGGTCAGTGTGCTGGCCCTGGGGGTGGCCATGATTTCATTGGCCTGGGCGACCATACCGCTGACCTTCTATATCGCTTTCGCCGCTGGACGGGTGGTCTTTCATACCTCGGCCCCTATCGGCAGTAGCACCGTCGCCGCCCGGTGGTTCATTAGAAAGCGCGGTCGGGCGATCGGCGTGATTTTCCTGATCGGCGCGGTAGGTGGAATCGTCTATACCATGGTGGCGTCGTTGGTTGTGGAAAGCTACGGATTGAAAACAACTTGGATCGTCATCGGGCTGATGGTGTTGGCCATTTCAGTAGCGCCCTCGTTGTTCTTGGTGGCCGAGCGCCCGGAGGATATCGGGCTGTTACCGGATGGCGATGAGTCTGAAGTTACCCCAGGTAAGAACGAGGCCTCTATTCCGGACCCCGTTGGTGTTAAGGAAACTGCGCTGCCAGAAGAGGACGATGATTCCTGGTTGCTGGGAGAGGCGGTCCGCTCCGGGACATTTTGGCTGCTGGTCTTCATGGGATTTACTTGTTATTTTGTGCATACCAGCATAGGCGTTCACATGGGTGCATATTTCCGGGACATAGGTCTTGGAGCAACTTCAGCCGCCTTGGCAGTTAGCTTAAGTTGGAGCGTATCGGCCATCGGCAGTTTAGTTTGGGGTTGGATTACCGACCGTGTGCAGGTACGCCACGCCTACTGCTGGATGTTTCTGGTCCAGGCTGTTAGTACGTTATACCTGATGCTAGCCGGAGGAACGATGGGCGTTTTTTTGGCGTCCGCGCTCTTTGGTGTGGTCTCCGCTGGGTCTAACGTTGTGCCCTCTGTGATCTATGCCAATTATTTCGGCCGTTTGTCGCTGGGCAAGATACGAGGTTTGGGAGAGGTTGGAGTCCTGTTGGGTCAGGCGACGGGACCGGTGATTGCCGGGATACTCTTCAGCCGGCAAGGCGGGTATGACACCATATTCCTTGTTTTCGTGGTTTTGGCTCTCACCTGCAGTTTGTTGGTGCTGAAGGCTAAACCGCCCGTCCGTACCACGTCTCTACTGGTAGGCTCACATGCGACATAGCCAGCCACTGGCGTCTAAGCTCAAGGAAAGGCTGCCATTCTTTTACGGATGGGTTGTGGTTGCCGCATCGGGCACGGCCGTGTTTGCCCGCATGGCACCAAACATCACTACCTTGACCATTTTCATAATTCCGCTGTCGGAGGAATTTGGCTGGAGTCGCACTCTGATTAGCGGCTCAGTCAGCGCCGGAGCGCTGGCGGCGTTAGTCCTGTCCCCTGCAGTAGGTTGGTGTATTGATCGGTTCGGAGCGCGCCCGGTTTTGGTCATCAGCGTGTTAATACTGGGCATGGCGATGACGTCAATGGCATGGGCCACGGTTCCTCTTACTTTTTATATAGCCTTCGCTTCGGCCAGGGTGGTATTTCACACATCGGCTCCCATCGGCGCCAGCACGGTGTCGGCCCGATGGTTCATCACAAAGAGAGGTCGGGCCATCGGCGTAATCTTCTTTTGGGGTGCCATTGGTGGGCTGGTCTTTACCATGTTGTCGGCCCAGATGATTGATCACTTTGGGATGAAAGCCGCCTGGATCACCATCGGATTGGTGGTGTTCGGAGTGTCATTAGCGCCGTGTCTTTTTCTCGTAGTCGAGCGTCCTGAAGATATGGGCTTGCTTCCCGACAACGCCCACACACCTAGGGGTGAAGAATCCCCTAAACAAGCCAAGGTGATGACAGTCTCGTCAGATGAGGAATCGTGGTCTCTCGCCGAAGCCATGAAAACCAAGGCCTTCTGGATACTGTTCTTCATGGGCATGGCGATGTTCTGCGTTAATACCGGGACAAACGTGCATATCGGGGCCTACTATCGCGATCAAGGACTGACTCTAACCTTTGCAGCCGTGGCCATTAGCTTTAGTTGGTTGGTGGCTGCCTTTGGCAGCGTGGTCTGGGGGTGGGTCTTGGAAAAGATGCAAGCCCGCCGGGCATATTCCGTGATATTTGTAATCCTAGGCGTCAGCACTCTTTACCTTTTGACAGTGGACAGCGCGGCTAAGGCACTGGTGGCAGCTGGTCTGATTGGGGCTGTATCGTCGGGTTCGAACGTCATAATCTCCATCCTGTATGCTGACTACTATGGCCGGAACTCATTGGGCCGAATTCGGGGAGTCAGCGAGACGGGAGTGCTACTGGGCCAGGCGGTTGGGCCGCTCCTAGCGGGGATACTTTTTGACAGCCGTGGCACCTACTCTTTCGTGTTCATATTGTTTGGAGGCCTGGCACTAGCCTGCAGTTTGCTCGTGCTTACAGCCAAACCTCCTGTCCGTCCGGCCCCAGTGTCCTTGGGGCAACCATATCTGACCTGATGAAACGATTGCTTGGAGGGCGGCAGCGGATGCCCAACGATTCAGAAAGACATATGATGTTGGTGGCCTTTCTACAGGCATCCAACTGCTCTAACTACACCGGCTCATGGCGCCATCCGGAGACCGATCCAGGGTTCATGGATCTGGAGTTCTACCAGAATATCGCCGCCACCCTGGAGCGGGGTAAATTCCACTTGGCTTTCATAGATGACCGTCTGGCCATGCCCAGTCGCTTTGGAGACTCATTTGAAGAGGCCGTTGAGAACGGCATACGGGTAGTAAAGTTGGACTTGGTGCCCGTTATCACCGCCATGGGCTTGGCTACCAAACATCTGGGGCTTGGCGCCACATACTCCACGACATACTTCTCGCCATTTCACGTCGCCCGTTTGTTCTCCTCGCTGGACCACTTCACTAATGGACGTGTCGCCTGGAATGTGGTGACTTCCCTCAACGACTCGGAAGCCCAGAATTTCGGTGTGCCAAAACTCCTGGAGCACGACGACCGATACGACGTGGCTGATGAGTTCATGCAGGCCACGGTCGAGCTTTGGGACTCTTGGGAAGACGGCGCGGTGGTGCTGAACAAACAGACCGGGCGGTTCGCCGACCCAGAGAAGGTTCACCGGGTCGACCATTCGGGAGAGTGGTTCCAGGTTCGGGGTCCACTGACAGTCCCCAGGTCGCCCCAGGGCCATCCGGTGTTGGTCCAGGCGGGCCAGTCCGAACGGGGCAGAGAGTTTGCAGCCCGTTGGGGGGAGTTGTTGTTCGTGATCTACCCGACGCCCGAGGCTTGCAAAGCCTACCGAGATGACCTGCGTCAGCGAGCGCAGTCTGCCGGTAGGGACCCCGACTCGGTGAGGATTGCTCCAGCGGTGTACGTTGTGGTCGGCGAGACCGAAGAAGATGCCCAGAGTAAGTTGGAGCAGATTGACAATCTGGCCAACCAGACCGATTCGCTGGCGCTGCTCTCCGAGGTATTTAACTACGACTTTTCCCAGCATCCGGTCCACGAACCGCTGTCCGACGAGATACTAGCGTCCATGACCGGCCTCCGCGGCTTCCTCGACCGTGTGACCGAATTGAGCGGTACGGCCAACCCAAGTGTCAATGATTTTATCCAGTGGTCGGGCCGGGGAACGCTCCGAGAACTTCCGCTGTTCGCAGGCACTGCTCCCCAGGTAGCCGACCAGATGGAATCCTGGTTCCGATCCGAAGCCTGCGATGGGTTCGTCTTGGCCGCCACCCACATGCCAGGCGCTTACGAAGACTTTGTAAGCCAAGTGGTTCCAGAACTCCAAAGCCGTGGTTTGTTCCGGAAAGGTTACTCTGAAGGCACATTGCGGGATAACTTAGGGCTTCCTAGGCCGTGAGATGGTCTGACTCACTGATAACCTATGACCTTTGACATGGCTCGAGCTATCGTGCCAGAACTTGGATTCGGCTCCGTTTGTAGGAGTTCTAGCGGGGTATAACGTTTCGGAATCGAGCCAATCAGCCTCTGGCAATATGTATAATGCGCAGGCCTGGTATGGAAAATTCTTCTAGTGAGGACGCATTCGATATGGCCGAAGTTGATGACCGAATCGAGTTGGACTGGGAAGCATTGGAAGTCGGCGAGACATTTGATAAATTCGAATACCTGTTGACCCAAGAGATGATTGACACCTACCGGAAGGGAGTGATGGACCCGGAAGCCAGTTTTCCGACCATAGCCCACAAGGTGGATGTTCGTCAGTACAACGCCAAATATACTGACGCCGGATCGGTGAACGCACGGTGTGCGTTCCATTGTTACAACCCGCCTGTGGCCGGCAAACGGCTGACCGTGACCGCATGGATCGCCGACAAATACCTCAGAAGAGGCAAGAACTACATCGTTACCGAGGCAGTGTCAGTGGACGAGGACGGCAGGCTGATCGACCGTGTAATCACCCACGAGTTGAAGCAACCAACGGAGGTGGGCAAGAAATGGGGAGGGTAATCAGGAGTTACGAAGAGGGCGACGACATCACTCCCCTGGTCAAAGAGATGACTCAGGACGCCATAAATCTTTTTGAGGGCAGCGCAGGGAACACCGGGCCGTCCCAATTCACCGACGAAGACGCCGCTAAAGAGGTTTTGGGTACCGAGGGCACCGTGGCGTCAGGCCGAATGTCCCTAACCTTTGCCATAGAGATGATGCGGAGGCACTTTGGAGCAGACGTTTTCAACCACACTGGCACCGTGGACCTAAGGTTCCTGAGGCCGGTCCGGCCCGGAGACACCATCACCTTCGGCGGCAAGGTCACTGGGACTTCCAAAGAGGCTAACGGCAGCCGTATCTCGGTGGATATAGAGGTGAAGAACCAGAAAGGAGATACTACCGGGGTAGGCCAGGCGAGCGCCATAGTCCCCAACGCCTATCTGGCTCCAGAAGACCTTTAGTGAGTTTCGTCAGACCTCAACTTTCCGCGGTTAGCTATTAAAAAGACCCCGCGTCATAGACGCGGGGTCTTTTGTTCCCTGGTTGCTGAAAGCTGAGGTCTGACAGCTAATATTCCAGCGAGGGTCTCGTTTGGGTTGGGGACCGAAGCGAGTTTTCTTACTATACCCAGGGCCAACTGGGAGTTGGTTTAGTGAATCCGGCTGGGTTTGGTGTCGCGAAGCAACCGCTTGAACCCGCTGGGATAATCGGATGCCGGCAGCGAATAACCTGGTTGAACCCCTCACCGTCGGCGTTGCGGCGGTCGGGTGAATGGCCTGCATTATTTGAGGTATTATCTAGCGACATGTCGACAGATTGAATGCGCCCCACTGGGCATGATCTATACCAATTCTCAATAATAACTCTCAGGAGTAACCTGGTTGAGGTCCATAGATGGCGGCAAAAGAAATAGCGTCGGGAGAGTCCAAAGATCTTCGGTTGACGGCCCGGGTTATGGTTTCAGCCCTGGCTGTTGGTCACGTGGGGTTCCACTGGATACTCCAAAGTTTTGTAGTGGTAGTACCTGAGATTCAGCAGACCTTTGGGCTTAACGGTGTGGGTGTCGGCGGTATACAGGCGGTCCGAGAATTAACGTCTGGCTTGATTACTCTGCCCGGTGGGGTAGTGGTGGGAATGCTACGGAAGTGGTGGGCCTGGCTGTTGGCCATATGTGTCGCGTCATCCGGTTTGGGCTCACTGCTCATGGGCGTTTCTCCGGCCTATCCTCTCCTGCTGTTTGGAGTCGCGGTCGTCTCGGTATCCCATTCCCTTTGGCATCTGCCGGCGGCGGCTTCTATATCTCATCATTTTGCCAGCCGTAGGGGCGCCATGCTGTCCTTCCACGGTGTCGGAGGGAGTGTCGGCGATGTTGCGGGGCCTTTAGTCACCGGTGTCTTGCTGTTGGTGATGAGTTGGCGGGGCATCCTTAGCATCTATGCGGCGGGCCCCATATTCATGGCTTTTATAGCCGTGTGGGTCTTCAAGGGCATTGGCGGCGTCAAAGGAGAGGACGTCAACACGGCGGGTCTTACCGAGCGTTTAGCCATGACGAAAAATTTGGTTAAGAACCCTCTGTTGCGAGGACTGACAATAGTAAGGGGTCTGCGATCTATGGCTTTGGCGGCGATCGTTACGCTGCTTGCGCTGTATCTCGGCAACGATCTAGACCTTGGAGTTCTCAACAGAGGATTCCACATATCGCTCTTAATCGCTGTGGGTCTGATAGCCAAGCCCATCGCTGGCACGGTCTCAGACAAATTGGGACGCAAGCAGGTTTTGGTTCCGGGACTGGTCTGGTCGTGCGCCATGTCGCTGTTGATGGTCGCGTTTGACGATGGCGTTTCTTTGACCGTTACCATCGTCCTTTTGGGTATGTTCTTGTATCCCGACCAACCGATACTCACCGCCGCATTGTTCGACGTCCTTGACCGTGAAGAGGCCACGATAGGTCTTGGTGTAGTTTCCTTCGCGAGTTTCCTGATGGCGGCGGTATCTCCGTTGATCGCTGGTGCTATCTACGAGATATCCGGGTTCCAGGCTGGATTGTATTATGTCTCGGGCCTTTTCGCTCTGGCTGCTTTGGTATTTGCGATGTTGCCACTCACTAAATGGGATGAAGATCAGTTAATATAAAGCGCGCTTAGCCCCTCATGGACTGGGCGCCTCTGTAGCTGGAAGAGCAATCTGGTTAACCTAGTTGGCCATGCCACTAAGTTTGGTCAGATTAGGGGCTTCCGTGCTTTCCAGGTCCGCTTGTTCCTCAGTGTAGGATTCGGCCCAGAGTTCGACTACCGTTCCGGGCGCAATGGCCATTGCGCGGTAAACCGGACGCTTGCGCCAATCATGGCGCACTTGGTTTTTAGTCACACCAAATCAGCACTTCCGCGAGGCCGAGTTACTAGTTACTTTGGCTCTTCAATAACACGGTTAGATTTCGTTGAGATTATGCTGAAATGTTGATTGGGTTCTGTGGCGCAGGCCGATTGGCCCGACAATCCGGCCAAGGTAAGCGTAGGATTTGGCCTCGTGAGATTTTACTTCAATGAAAAAGCCCGTCAGGCTACCAAAAGGACAACCTGCGGGCTTTTTATGTACGCAGTGGTTAGACGCTAGGAGATGAGTTTTGCACACTCGTCTATGAGTGGTGTGACCTCATCTCGCTCTTGCGACGGCAAAGTGAATATGACTCTGTCGACACCGGCTTCATCCAACCGGGCGATCAACTCGGGGTCCGGACGGATCCCAAAGTTGGTGATGTTCAACGAGTCTGGGTCGCGGCCTGCGTCTTCTGCCTGTTTCTTTAATAGAACAATCTTCTCCGCTAGGCTGGGACCGCCAGAGCTCCTGCTACCGATGGGTATCCAGCCGTCGCAGTAGTCGATAACCCGGTCGAAGGTGGTGGGACCGTCGCCGCCCATGAGGATGGGTGGGTGAGGACGTTGCACCGGCTTGGGGTAGGCCCACATCTTGTCGAAATTCACGTGGTCGCCGTGGAACTCGGCTTCTTCCTGGGTCCAGATCTCTTTCATGGCCAGAATATTCTCACGGAGTATCCGCCAGCGACGTTTGAAATTGGTGCCGTGATCCCGCATCTCTTCTGCGTTCCAACCGCCGCCGATACCAAAGATGAACCGGCCTCGGGACAACATATCCAGGCTGGCGATCTCCTTTGCGGTGGTGATGGGGTCGCGCTCGATCATCAGGCAGATGCCGGTCCCCAGCTTCAGGTCGGTGGTCACGCTGGCGGCCGCAGTGAGTGCGACGAACGGGTCATAGGTGTGCCAATAGTCCTTGGGCAGGTCCGGGCCTCCGGGCCAGGGGCTGGTCCGGTCGGCTGGTATATGGGTGTGTTCCGGGACCCACATAGACTCGAACCCTCGGTCCTCCAACATCTTGGCCAGGTCGTCAGGCCGGATGGAGTAGTCGGTGGAAAACATCATTGCGCCGAAATCCATGGTTACCTCTCAAGAATCTGGTGGTCGTGGTGGACACCGGGAAAAGTGCGGCTAGTATAGCACCCGAAAAATTCAGCTTAGAAAAAGCGGGGACACGGAATGGCCCAGGTCGAATTTACTTGACTGGAAGTGACCGGGCAAAGGCCGCGCCGCGCTCGACCCATTCAAACATACGACGTACGGGATTGTTCAAAATCGACATGCCATCTAAAACTTCGACGGCTGACGGGGCAATATCTACCGGCTGGCGATAGACCTGCATACCCTCGCCAGGGAATCGCTGGGAGATTACTTCCGGAGGCGGAAACTTGGCTAAAGTCCCAAGTGGTCAAACGCGTTGGAGCCGTCCTCGAGAAAGACCATCCAAGGATTACAGGCTTCTGGTACTCCACTGGGTTTTATATGGAGGCCTTGGACATTAGGTATGTCCGAGGCCTCTAAGGATTTTCGTTCCTAAAATACCACCACCGACCGTAGTACCTCGCCGCGCTCCATTTTATGGAAAGCCTCTTCCACGTCTTCGATCGTGATGGTCTCGGTGACGAACTTGTCCAGGTCCAGGCGTCCCTGCAGGTATAGGTCGATGATAATGGGGAAATCGCGGGAGGGAAGGCAGTCGCCGTACCAGGAAGATTTCAGGCTGCCGCCCCGGCCGAATACTTCCAGCAGTGGCAGTTCGATTTTCATGTCGGGGCTAGGCACGCCCACCAAAACCACCGTGCCGGCATGGTCCCGGGCGTAGAAGGCCTGTTCGTACGTCACCGGGTTGCCCACGGCCTCGATGGCTACGTTAACGCCATTGCCGCCCGTCAGTTTTCGTATCTCTTCCACCGGATCGGTGCTTGAGGCATTGATGGTGTGGGTGGCTCCGAACTCTTTGGCCCAAATCAGCTTCCGGTCGTCCAGGTCCACTCCAATGATTGTGTGGGCGCCGGCCAGACGGGCTCCGGCGATGGCCGCGTTGCCGACTCCACCACAGCCAAATACCGCCACTGAGTCGCCCCGACTGACGTTGCCGGTGTTCATGGCAGCGCCGAAGCCGGCCATAATCCCGCAGCCCACTAAACCAGCGGCTTCGGGGCTGGCTTGGGGGGAAACCTTGACCGCCTGACCGGCGTCTACCAAGGTTAGTTCAGCAAAGGCGCCGATGCCTAGGGCAGGCGAGAGGGGCGTGCCGTCGGCCAGAGTCATAGGCTGGGAGGCGTTCCGGCTGGAGAAACAATACCAGGGAGCACCGCGCAGGCAAGAACGGCAGGTGCCGCAGGGGGCGCGCCATGCGATGATCACAAAGTCACCAGGAGCCACGTTGGTCACGCCGTCTCCCACCGACTCCACAGTCCCGGACGCCTCGTGACCCAGTAGGAAGGGAAAATCATCGTTGATGGCGCCTTGACGATAATGGAGATCGGTGTGGCAGACACCGCAGGCCTTCACACGGATCAGTGCCTCACCTGGGCCCGCATCAGGCACCAAGATCGGGACCAACTTCACCGGCGCGCCCTTGGATTGGGCAACTACTCCATTGACCTGATGGGCCATTTTATCTCCTACCGAGCCTCTTGTTTGGGTCAGGAGGATATTAAGCTGCGGGAGTAGCGTCTGTCCATTGGCCCGGCGACGGATAGCTCAGTTGTGGTTCAGTCGTGGTCGTCTTCGGCGGCCAACTGTTTAGCGCGCTGCTCCAATTCGCCGGCGGAGACGAGTCCCTTCTTCAGGGCCAGTTCTTCCAAGGCGGTCAGTCACCGCTGGAAATAGGTGGAGAAATCGCCGGATTGCTCCGGCCGAGAGATATGCTCGATAAAGATGCAGCTGAACTCTCGCCGTTCGTACCGGCCGGCATTGGTGAGACCGACTGCGCCGCCGAAGGCGCGGCCCTCCCAGGGCTCATGAAACGTAGGCTCTGCTTTGGAATGGTCAGTGACCGGTCCAAACCCGGACGACCCGCCGATGTCATGAACGCCGTTCATGGGGTTCTATAAATCGCGCCAACTGGCGTAGGTATTCAGTGGCCGGTTTGATGTGGTTGGTTCCGGGCGGTACTCAGTCGGCCAGTTCGGCCTCGACCCGTCGCGCGAAACCGATAAGTTCCTCGTCAGATCCGTGGTCGCCCATGATTGATATACCCACCGGCAACCCGTTGACCTCGGCCAGCGGCATGCTCAACTGGGGCCTTCCTGTTGTGCCGGCGATGCAGGTCAACCGGCTCAACCGCCCTTGGACGTCTTTCTTGGCCGAGGCAGGCAGGCCTCTCAGTGGCGCGGGCACTACCGCCGTGGGCAGGCAGACGAAGCCGCCGCCGGCGAATACCTCGTCCATCCTGGCCCTGACTTTGTCTCGCAGGACCGTCGCTTCACTGGTCTGGGTTTCGGTTAGGCTGATTGCCAGGTTGTAACGCTCGCTGACCCAGAAACTGAACCTGGGGTTCACCTGGTCTATCCAGTCTTTGACCGAATCCCAAGCTTCCACGGACTGGAGCACGTTTTGCTGGACGGCCCATTCGGTCAATCCGTTGGGGGACAGCCGCAAGGTGGTCGAACTTCCGGCCATGGCAGCCAACTTTTCAGCGACCGACATCAAAGCTTCAGAGACGTCTTCGTCGGCTTCTTCGAAGGCATCCTCGGCGATGATCAGGCGGCTTGGGCTCGCGTCAGGAATGGTCGATTGAAACACTGTCTCGGCCACTTTGGCGTAGGTTTCCGCGTCCCTGGTGAACCAGCCGATGGTGTCGTAGCTGGGCGCCTGCATCAAAATCCCTTCCAGGGGGATGCGCCCGTGAGTGGGGCGAAGGCCGTAAAGGCCACAGAAACTGGCAGGGATGCGCACTGAGCCTCCGGTGTCCGAGCCCAGAGCAAAATCAACCAGCCGTCCAGCCACGGCCGCCGCTGAACCGCTGGACGAGCCGCCTGGCACCCGGCCCAAGGCTTTGGAGTTGATGGGCGTGCCGTAGTGGGCGTTCTCACCCAGGATGCCTCTGGTTAATTCGTCGGTATGGGTCTTCCCCACCATGGTGGCCCCTGCGCTCACCAAGGTCTGCACGATCCAGGCGTTGCGCTCGGCCGGTGGGTGGGTCGCCTTCCAATCGGGGTTGCCTCCTCCGGTCACGTGCCCGGCCACGTCAAAGATGTCCTTGGCTGCGAAATTCAAATTGGACAAAGGTCCGCCCAATGGGCCCGCCAAGTAGGCTTTCGTATCCTTGCAGAAGGCGTCCAAAGGGTCGACTAGGGGCTGTCGGGGCCTGGCCATCAGGGACCTCCAAGGCTGGGGTTAACGATAAAAATCGAGTTTCTGCCCGCGGGTACCGTAGTATATCCCAAGATTCTGGCCAGGCTGCTAGAAATAAAAGAACAAAATCGCTACGGAATCCGTCAAACGAAAAAGATGGCACAATCAAGACGATAGCCCGACGGCGGACAGCGATGAAAAGAGACTTGCACAATCGTGTTCATAGTGACAATGCTTGTACTGTTAGCGGCAGTAGCTCAACCGAGCTGCCTGTCAAAGGCCCGCTGCCTCCAATAGAAACTACGGCACAAGGGAATCC